>JBAQWI010000153.1:0-12329 GCA_049298835.1 Oscillospiraceae bacterium | reverse complement strand
ATTATACACCATTGCAGTTATCAAATGCTATGGTGAAGCTTTTTGCTGCCGAAAACATCGCAAAGGTTTTAGAGCCAAGTTGTGGAGATGGCGTTTTTCTTGACAGCATGCAAGAACAGCATCTGTTAGAACAAGTGAAAAAGTTTACAGCGGTTGAACTAGATACAACCGAAGCAAAGAAAGTGAAAATTAAATATAAATTAGCCAAAAATGTTGAGGTTGTGAATGAGGATTTCTTTAGTTTTTATAATAAAAACATTTTAAAAGTTAAGTATGATTTGATTTTAGGAAATCCGCCATATATTCGTTATCAATATCTTACTGATTCTCAACGTGAAATTTTATCAGCTATTTTAACGTCTCATGGCATGAAAGCAAATAAGCTGATTAACGCGTGGGTTGGCTTTCTGGTAGCCTGCACTCAATTACTAAACGATACAGGAAGAATAGCCTTTGTTATTCCCGCCGAAATATTGCAGGTAGCTTATGCGGAAGATTTAAGACTGTTTTTATCTAATCAATTTTCTAAAATTACGCTTATAACATTTGAAAAATTAGTATTCCCTGAAATCGAGCAAGAAGTTGTAGTCCTTATCGGCGAAAAAGGTGGAGTAGAAAAAGGCATTCGAATTATCGAAATGAATGATTTGGATGGGTTCTCTTCATTAGACCTAAATGCTAACGGATATCAAAAAATGCAACACGCCAAAGAAAAATGGACGAAATATTTTACAACTCCGGTTGAAATCAAAATCATACAGCAGATAAAAAAAGATGTACGCTTTGCACCTTTTTCAGATTTTGGCACCATAAATGTCGGAGTTACTACTGGT
The DNA here is from genome assembly GCA_049298835.1 of Oscillospiraceae bacterium. GTDB lineage: Bacteria > Bacillota > Clostridia > Oscillospirales > Ruminococcaceae > Paludihabitans. The sequence continues at coordinate 11,496 of JBAQWI010000153.1, read as the reverse complement.
CACAATGACTATTTTTCTATTGATAAACAAACTTGTGACGAATACCAACTTACTGATGTAACTCTTCCTCTAATCGGAAGAAGTTCTCACGCACATGGGATACATTTTACTGGCAAAGACTGGGCGAAAAATGTAGAGTCAGGGAAAAAAGCAAGACTAATAGTGTTTCCACCAAAGGCATTGAAGGACTATCCGTTGCTTCATAAAAAATACATTAAACTTGGCGAAAAGAATGAGGTGAATAAAGGATATAAATGCTCAATTAGAGACAAGTGGTATATTGTACCTTCTATTTGGGTTCCGGATGCTTTTTTCTTAAGACGTAATAATTTATATCCCAAGTTTGTATTAAATAAGTGTGGTGCGATTTCAACTGATACAATGCATCGCATGAAATTTAATGAAGGTGTAGATGCAGACACATTGCTTTTATCATACTACAACAGTATTTCATTTTCCTTTACTGAAATTTGCGGTAGAAGTTATGGCGGAGGCGTCCTTGAAATTTTACCCGGCGAGATGGGAAATATCATGTTGCCAATTATTAAGGGATTTCCTGCTGATAAAAAGAAAGAACTACTTGAAAAGATTGACATCATAGTTCGTACTAATGAAAATATTGAAAATGCATTAGATATTGTTGATAAGGCTGTTCTTGTAGATTTTTTAGGAATGGATCTTGAATTGTGCAAATCATGTAGAGTAATATGGAAGAAGCTACAAAGTAGAAGATTAGGAAGAGGTTAAACATAAACTGATTTTTTAGAGAAATAAATGCAGAGTGAGGTGAATTTTGAGTTGGAATTAGATGACTTGAAAATGATAATACAGGATTTTTTTCAAGAAAGCACTGTTACAATTATTGGATCTGGGCTCTCTGTTGCGGAGGGTATTCCCGGAATGAGCCAATTAGCAGTGGAATTGCAAAAAAAATTGCCTCTGCAAATCAAGGAAGATTTAGATGTGAATAATTGGACAAGCATTGCAAAAAGATTGAAAGCAGGAGAAGGACTGGAAGAAGCTCTTCATAACGACAAGCCAACTATATGCGTAGAAGAAAAAATCAGAGAAACAACAGCAGCATTTATAAGAGAATCGGAACGAACTGTTTTCAATAATGTTTTGTCTGGTTCTACTCGATTTAGACTTTCTGATTATCTACAGAGATTTAACATTAGAAATGGTGGGTTAACAATTATAACCACTAACTATGACCGACTTGTTGAATATAGCTGTGAAATGGCTGGAATCAGAGTGGACACCTTGTTTGTTGGAAAATTTATTGCTCAATTTTCACCTAATGAAAGCAAATACTCCTTTTGTAAGAACATTTATAAACTAAAAGGTCAAAGCAGGGTTGAATATGCACCAAAGGTTACCGTTTTAAAACCACATGGCTGTTTAAGCTGGTATCAGACAGACGGAATCCCACACTCAATCCCACAGTTAGCTGAAAATAATTGTCTAATCATAACTCCCGGTATTAATAAATACAAAGAAGGATACAATGAACCTTTTGATACACATCGAGCTCGAGCCAATGCAGCAATAGATTGTGCTTTACGATACATAATTATTGGTTATGGGTTTGGCGATGATCATTTAGAAACTCATTTACTTCGCCAACTAAATTCAAATAAGCCTGCATTGCTACTCACACATTCATTATCAGCCAAAGCGATGGAAGTAGTAAAGGGTTGTAAAAATACAACTGCAATTTGTTGCCATAATACTGGCAGTTTGGTTATAACAAAATCTGGCGAAACAGTATTTCCCGATGTTAACTTATGGGATATCCGTGAAATGATTAAGGAGGTTTTTTAATGAGCAAACAAATTTCTTTTGCTGAAAACGAATTATTAGGTAGTGTGACCTATGTGGATACAGCACAAATTATTATCGAAATTGAAAATTCTAATATTATGAGTCAGATAAGTATTGGAAATTTAGTAGCCATTGAAACCGGTAAAAAGCACGAACTGATTATTTCACTTATTGACAAAGTGACTCGAAAGTACATTGACGATTTTGAAGATGAGGAATCGGAAGAAAACGATGTAATGATATCATCGGCTGATTATGTTAAGGTTAATATTATTGGTACTTATCATACAGTGTTTGGTGACAAAAAAGATGTATTCAAACGGGGGGTGGATACATTCCCTCAAATAGAAAGCAAATGTTATTGTATTTCAGGGACAAACTTGCAGAACTTTATGAATTTACTCAGCAACTCTATCCAATCTGATAAGCGATTAAAATTAGGTACATATATGATGGACTCTAATGCCGAAGCAGTGTTGGATGGCAACAAGTTTTTTCAAAGGCATGCTGCTATTTTAGGAAGTACTGGTTCGGGAAAAAGTTGGTGTGTAGCAAACATATTGGAAAAAGCAAGTGAGTTAAGATATGCTAATATCATTGTTTTTGATATGCATGGAGAATACAGTTCTCTAGCAACTGGGGCAGATAAAATTGCAGAATCATATAAAATTGCTGGCCCGGGAGATTTGGATAACAAGGGTCAAAGCACACTTTTTCTTCCATACTGGTTGCTGAACAGAGAAGAAATGTTGTCAATGATTTTAGATAGAAGTGATTCGAATGCACCTAATCAAGCATCACGATTTACATCACACATCCGGGAGTTAAAGTTGTCAACATTAACAAAAGAAGAAAAAGAAGAAACTGCAAAAACGTTTACTGTTGATTCTCCTATTCCATTCGAGATAAGAGAACTCATTGAGAGGCTAAAAGATGATGATACAAAAAAAGGTGTTGGTGCTAAAGGTGCCCCTGTCAAAGGAGATTGGGAAGGAAAGCTAACTCGATTTATTTCTCGTCTTGAGACTAAAATAGATGATAAAACTTATGGGTTTATGTTCCAACCCCATGAAAATGTACAGAAATATACTTGGCTTGCAAATATGCTGTGCAATCTGTTGGGATATTCAGGTACGCAAAAAGGAATAAAAATTGTTGATTTTTCAGAGGTTCCTTCGGATGTATTGCCCGTAGTAACGGGTACATTGGCACGCCTGCTTTATGACATTCAATTTTGGATGGAGCCAGATAAAAGAACGCCATTTGCACTTGTGTGTGATGAAGCCCATTTGTATTTGCCAATAAAAGATGAGGCAGATGCGGTACAAAAGCAAGCACTGTATAATTTTGAACGTATCGCAAAAGAGGGGCGTAAATATGGAGTATCCATTCTAGCAGTTAGTCAGCGTCCTGCCGATGTCAGTAAAACGATTTTGAGTCAATGTAGTAATTTCGTTGTTCTGCGCTTAACAAACGAAAGAGATAAGGGCGTAATAAAGAACTTGTTGCCAGATTCCTTGAAAAGCACAATTGACTTTTTACCTTTGTTAGATGTGGGTGAAGCGTTAGTTGTAGGTGATGCCATTCTTTTGCCTAGTAAAATTCTGCTTGACCAACCTCAAAAAAGTCACAGACCGATAAGTGCGACAAAGGACTTTTGGGATGAGTGGGATGAACGTAAGCCAGACAATGATGCAGTCACACAGGCAGTTGAATTTCTTCGCAAACAAAGCAGAGTATAGTCAATTGCTGTTTTCTAGAAACCCCGAAAATTATCATTCAAGTTGTTATTGGGCGATAATAAGTTTGTTAAAATGCAAGCAAAAGCCCTTACGCCAAGGGGCTACCAGCTTCATACGACATCATTATCACCGCCACAAGGCACGTTGAGTGTGTAGTCTTGATAGAGAAAATAAAGTAAAATTGATAACCCCACAAAGCCAGTAACTACGGTGTTTACTAGCTTTGTGGGGCTATTTTTTTATCTATATCACGATAACAACCACAAGGGTATGTGTGTTTTCTTGTTCTTGGGAACATATATCTGTTTTCAAGAACTAGGCAGGAGGGCATACCTTTTGGCAGAATGACAACATTTCGCCAAAAGGTATGGAGCTAATGGCTGCACAAATTAAGTAGAGTGTTAATAAAAAGTTCGGAAGAAATGTTGGTTCGATTATTCCTACGAAATAGTTCCTTGTTATAGCTCAACAGGAAATTTAACTGAAAATATTATAGAACAAAATAAGATTGTTCTGAAGGCAAATGCAAATTTACTAACTTGTGGTACCCCAAAATATTATAAACAAATAACCCTCTGCCTAACGGTAGAGGGTTATTTTTATAATAAGGAAAGTATGAAAATGTTTTATTAATTTTTTAAGTCACCGGCAAGCTACAAAAGTAGCGATGCCGTCTAATCAAACTATACCGCAATGCATAGTTTGATATAGCGGAACTTAATAAAAAAAAGCTGAGTTTCGATTATATAAATCGAAATTTTCATACTTATTCCTCCTATTCAGTTTTTAATGTCTCCCAATGAGCCTCTCGCATTATAACATATAGTTTCATCTAAATCAACCACCGTAGTAGAAATTGTGTTGTGGTAAATGGTGGGGTCAAGTATTGTAATATTGTTTGTGTCTTATAATTTGTTCTACCTATACATACTACTCGGCATCATAGCTGGAGCTTTGTTTTTTGCTGACATTGTAATTCCAATTATAGTTCTGTTTGAATATATTAATTGCAACTTGGGATAGTTCTAAGAAGTTTTGCATGTAACAAGGGAGCGTATAATATACCCTATAAAATGGACAGTTAAAAAGTGCAGAAACCCTTTTTGTGGACACGATAATTAAGTTAAACTTCTAAATTTCTCACCAACAGGGCTTCTATAATAGAGGTTCTGCTTTTTTACCAAGTTTATTAAAATGCACGTAAAATGTGTGGCTATTCTACAAGATAAACAATTAAAGTATTATAATGGTATATATTATGACAAATTATTGCAATGTTTGTTGGTGTGGGGTATACTAAACAAAAGAGAATTACTATTGACCCAGTAAGGTATGAGGAGCTGATAAAAATGGCAGGTGAACTGTAATGGCAAGCCATGCACTGCTGTCAGCAAGTTCATCACACAGATGGCTACACTGTAGTCCTTCAGCAAGACTTGAAGAAAAATTTGAAAACACCTCAAGCATTTTTGCTGAGGAAGGTACGTTTATGCATGAACTGTCAGAACTACAATTAAGGCTATATCTACAACTTATTGATAGAAATGCTTTTAATAAACAGTTTGATAAGATGAAATGTAATAGCTTTTATTCAGAGGAAATCTATGAAGCCACTAAGGTTTATGTGGATTATGTAATTGAAAGTATTGAGCTTACCAAATCAACAACGAAAGATGCAATCACCTTAATTGAACAAAGAGTTGATTTTAGCAAGTGGGTTGATGGAGGTTTTGGCACACGGTGCAGGTGATGCAAGACGTCAACCACTCAATTTTCTTATCACTACAGCTGGTAATGATCTGCATTCCGTTGGCTATGAACTTCATCAAAAAGCAAAGGATATATTAATTGGTAGAAAAGTAGATCATACTTTCTATCCAACAATTTATGCAGCTGATGAAAATGATGATTGGACAGATCCAAAAGTATGGGCAAAAGCGAATCCTAGTTTAGGAATAACAGTGCAAGAAGATAAACTGAAAATAGCCTGTGAGAACGCAAGACAAAATCCTGCTGAAGAAAACTCATTTAAACAGCTAAGACTTTGCATTTGGGTGAAACAATCTATACGTTGGATGCCAATGCATGTTTGGGATAAATGCAATATTGCCACCGATATAGAAAGTTTGCGTGGCAGGGTTTGTTATGGTGGACTTGACCTTTCAAGCACTACCGACATTACAGCTTTTGTGCCTGTATTTCCTCCTGAAACAGATGATGATAAATATATTATTTTACCGTACTTTTGGATACCAAGTGACAGTATGGCACTTAGGGTAAGGCGTGACCATGTCCCCTATGACTTGTGGGAACGACAAGGTTTTATAAAAACTACTGAGGGAAACGTAGTGCATTATGGTTTTATAGAAAACTTTATTGAAGAACTAGGCAAGGTTTACAATATAAGAGAGATTGCTTTTGACCGTTGGGGTGCAGTTCAGATGACACAAAACCTTGATGCATTGGGGTTTACTGTTGTCCCATTCGGTCAAGGTTTTAAGGATATGTCACCACCGACAAAGGAACTGATAAAGCTTACATTGGAGGGCAAACTAGCACATGGTGGTCACCCAGTATTGAGGTGGATGATGGATAATATCTTCATTCACACCGACCCAGCAGGAAACATCAAACCCGACAAAGAAAAGTCTACTGAAAAAATTGATGGTGCTGTTGCTACTATTATGGCACTTGATAGAGCCATTAGGAATGGTGGGCGTGTAGGTAGTGTTTATGATGAGAGAGGCATAGTAGTGTTGTAATTTATATTTGATGTATTTAATATTTGAGTTATTTAGCTTTGCCCAGCTTTAATATATGTTTCCGACAATTCTGTAAATAGTCACAATTATCTATTGAATTTCATATATTGTAGTGACATATATTATGAAAGGAAAGTGAGATATGAACAGAAAGATGTCCAATCAAAATATGCTTTCGACTAATACAACAGATTACGGTCCAGAGCCGTTTATATTCAATATTGATATGGCAACTAGCAAAAATAATAATTATCGCACAGCTTTATGGACTGGAAACTTTTTTCAATTAACTTTGATGAGTATTAAAGTCGGAGGAGACATTGGTCTAGAAATGCACTCAAACCTTGATCAATTCATACGCATTGAAGAAGGCTGTGGGCTTGCTATGATGGGCAAGAATAAAGATAAACTGAATTATCAAAAAAATGTTAATGGTAAATATGCAATTATTATTCCTGCTGGTACATGGCACAATTTAATAAATACAGGTAATATACCACTTAAATTATACTCTATTTATGCACCACCACAACACCCACATGGAACAGTTCATAGAATAAAGGAAGATGCCTAAGCAGAAGAAAAACATGACTTTAAATAGTATTTAAAATTCGACAATTGAGATGTGTTAAACAAACCAAGAGATTTACTTATTTAAAACCTACTTAAAGTCGCAAGTCTCTTATCATAATGATAAAATATTATTTAAAAATAAATATAGATGTAAATTACTTCTACTAGCGAAATAGGAACAATTCTAATGAGTTGTTCCTATTTTTATATCTAATCTTTAAAGAGGGATGACCATGAACCCATTAAAAAACCTATTTCATTCAAGGGATAAACCTGTGAATGAATATACTGTAATGCAGATGACTGCAGTGTTTATGATGAAAGAGAGATATTGATACTTTAAATTACAAATTGTTCTTGACAACTACCGCTACTCTGTTATACAATGTAGTGGTAGTAAGTAATACTACATACTAGGAGGCGCATTATGGAGAATATTACCGAAATGTTAAAAGGTGTTCTTGAAGGTATGGTTCTTGAAATTATCAGTCGTGAAGAAACTTATGGTTATGAAATCACCAAAAAGTTAAACGAACTCGGATTTTCTGATATTGTCGAAGGAACCGTATATGCCATTCTTGTTCGTATTGAGAAAAACGGTCTTGTAAATATAGAAAAAAAAGCTTCTATTTTGGGACCACCCAGAAAGTTTTTTACGCTCAACCCAAAAGGAATAGAGGAACTAAAATTATTTTGGAAAAAGTGGACCTTTGTTACAAGTAAAATTAATCAATTAAAGGAGAATTAACATGTCATTTTTGGAAAAAATCTTTGGAGAAAATTACAAACAAGATAAAAAAGCATATAAAGAGTATAAACAACATGTAGAGAATTTACCTGAAGAGTATCAAATTGTGATGAAAGCAGTTCAAAAGTATATATGGACAGCTGGCTCTATGGATGGTTCATTAGATACTATCTATAAAATAATTGAGTTGTTTGAAGAAGGAGTAGTTGACGGAAAGAAAGTACTGGATATTACGGGTTCAGATGTTGCAGCATTTGCTAAAAACATGGCAGAAACATCTAGTGGTAAAACATATGAAGGCACCGTAGCAAGTAAAATAAATGCTAACGTTGAAAAACAATTTAAAAAGTGACTCAGTAATAATTGAACATTATTAAATTACTAATTTTGGCATCTATTTAGAACATAGGTGCTTTTCTTTTACCAAAAATTAAGGAGGAATGCCCATGAGCCCATTAAAAAACCTATTCCATTCAAGAGATAAACCGACAAACTCACTTAACTCAAACTACAGCTTTTTCTTTGGCTCAACAACCAGTGGTAAAACAGTAAACGAGCGAACTGCTATGCAAACCACAGCAGTTTACTCTTGTGTAAGAATACTTGCCGAAACCATAGCAAGTTTGCCACTCCAAACCTACAAATACACAGATACAGGCAAAGAAAAAGCAACCAAACACCCCATATATAATCTGCTCCATAACGAGCCAAACCCTGAGATGACTTCATTCGTGTTTAGAGAAACACTTATGAGTCATCTTTTATTATGGGGAAATGCCTATGCACAGATTATTCGAGATGGTCGAGGTCAAGTGATGGCACTCTATCCTCTGATGCCCGATAAAATGACAGTAGATAGAACATCTAATGGTGAGATTTACTACGAATATCAAAAGGATATATGTTTAAAGCAACAAAGCGTAATATTGAAAGCGACCAGCGTGACGCTGGACCCAATTTAAAAAACGCACTAGTCGAGTAAGTGATGAAGAGTTATTTGCTCGACTTATTTATTATGGAGTAACACAGCTAAGAAGACAGGAAATTGATGTATGGCTCATGCCACTTGGCGAGTTGCTTGATCAATGGGAAATCCACAAACAATTTAATGGCATGGCAAAACCAAAACGAGAGTTGTTTATCGATGATATTGTGCCTTATGGGATTTAATTTATTTGACTTCCATTTACTTAAATGGTATAATTATACAAAATAATAGGTTGGTATTATAAATATAATGGGAAGGATTTGATAAATATGAAATTATTAATACACGATTTGGATAAAGAAACGTTCATCTCGCTTTTTCCTGAAATTGATAATAATACAAAACAGATTTCCAATAATGGAAATATCCATAGTTGCATTGGCTGTTTTGGTTGCTGGATTAAAACTCCTGGTGAATGCGTTATCAAAGATGGATACGACCGTGGTGGAGAGGAATTTGGAAAGTGCAATGAATTAATTATCATAAGCAAATGCACATATGGTGGATTTAGCCCATTTGTTAAGAATGTTCTTGATAGAAATATTTCCTATATTCATCCCTATTTTATTATCCATAACGGACAAATGCATAATAAGCGCCGATATAACAATATCATTACGCTTAAAGTATATTTTTATGGTGATAGCATAAGCGATAGGGAAAAAGCAACGGCACAAAAACTCGTTGCGGCAAATGCTGACAATTATGATGGTATCGTTGGAAAAGTGGTGTTTATGGACAGTGTTTATAAACTGGGGGGTGTGGCTTTATGAAAATCGCAATGATAAACGGTAGCCCCAAAAAAGCTACAAGCTCAAGTGCTGCGTTGCTAAACGATTTGAAAACCTGTTTTTCGTCAGATGTTTCTTTTACAGATTATCACTTCACAAACTCTATTATAACTGAAAAATTAATACTAGAATTAAGTAGCTTTGATGCAATTGTTTTTGCATTTCCACTTTATGTTGATGCAATTCCATCACAATTGCTGACGTGTCTCTGTGAAATTGAAAAGGTAGGCATAACCAACAAGAAAATTCATATTTATGCTATTTCAAATTGTGGTTTTTATGAAGGTGAGCAAAATATTATTGCACTTGAAATTCTCGAGAACTGGTGTGAAAAAGTTGGGCTTGTCTGGGGACATGGCATTGGTTTAGGGTGTGGGGGTGCACTACCAGAAATGAGTGCTGTCCCTCTTGGAAAAGGTCCGAAAACAAGTCTTGGAAAAACATTAAGAAAAATGGCTACAAACATAGAAAATGTTATGTCTGAAGAAAGTAATTATATTTCTCTTGACTTTCCTCGTTATATATATAAATTTGCAGCCGAAATGGGCTGGCGTAAGATGATAAAGGCAAATGGGTTAAAAGTAAAAGATTTAGCAAATAGACTATAAGCATACCAAGAACTTAATAGTATTTCAGGGCAATTCGTATGAGTTGCTCTTTTCTTATGCCTTTTTTCAGTTTGGAGGTGAAATATATGGCAGACAATTTTGGCTTAAAAATCGGTGTTGAGGGTGAAAAGGAATTTAAGAACGCACTTAAAGATATTAACCAATCATTTAAAGTGTTAGGTTCTAAAATGAATTTAGTATCCTCACAGTTTGACAAGCAAGACAAATCCATCGAAGCATTAACTGCAAGAAATCAAATGCTGAATAAAGAAATAGATACGCAAAAGGATAAAGTTGTTACTCTTGAAAAAGCACTTAATAATGCAGCTGCCTCCTTTGGTGAGAACGATAAACGTACACAGGCTTGGCAGATACAGCTTAATAATGCAAATGCAGATCTGAATAAGATGCAAAAAGAACTAGACCAAAACAACAAGACTCTTGATGGTGTAGCTGATGAGTTTAACGATGCTGAGAATCAAGCGGAGCAGTTTGGTAATGAAGTTAAAAATACTGCAGAAAAAGTAGACGATGCAAGTAATCGTTTTGATAAATTGGGTGGTGTCGTAAAAAGTATTGGAATATCAATGGGGATTGCATTTGCTGCGATTGGAACAGCAGCAGTTGGTGCTTCTAAAGCATTAGTTGATATGACAGTGGGTGCATCTGAATATGCTGACGAGATTCTTACCACTTCAACTGTAACGGGAATGAGCACTCAAAGTTTGCAAGCGTATAAATACGCCGCCGAACTCGTGGATGTATCTATGGAAACCCTGACTAGAAGTATGTCAAAACAAATAAAGTCAATGAGTAATGCACGCGACGGCTCTGCAAAGTTTGCTAATGCTTATGATAAACTGGGAATTTCTATTGCAGATAGTAATGGGCAATTAAGGGACAGTGTTGTTACCTCAGTTACAGTTACTTGCAGATGATGGGGTAAGCATTACTCGGAAACTTCACTCAAGGACTCAATCAAGCAGGTGGTGACTTTGGAAAAATCAGCCAAGTTATAGGAACAACCATTGGTGGCATTGCAAATATGATATTAGAAAACTTACCACAAATTATTGATGTTGCAATGAACATTGTATCCTCAATTGGCAAAGCAATACTTGATAACTTACCAATGCTTATTGACACTGGTAGTCAACTGATTTTCACTCTTTTGCAAGGTTTGATTGATGCACTTCCACAGATCACGCAAGGTGCATTACAGTTGGTTCTAGCTTTAGTGGATGGTATTATTGCGAATTTGCCAGCGCTGATAGATGCTGCAATTAATATGATAGTAACTCTTGCATTAGGAATTGCAGATGCGTTACCACAACTAATCAACTAACATTCCTCATTTCAAGTTAAGATGTGTAATGTTTCCACCGGAAAAGCTTATTAAGACTCATTTTGGCTCGTGACACGAACGCTACCGGTTAGGTAGGAACAACCTGCTTAATCGA
>JBAQWI010000152.1:0-1787 GCA_049298835.1 Oscillospiraceae bacterium | reverse complement strand
AAACTGATGTGGCAAAGATTACAATCACAGGCGAAACAGTTGCGGGACTTGTAGCTCCTAAACTAATGAAAAAACGTGCTCAACGCAAAGAACTTGCATAAATTACTGCCCGATTAGCCCTAATAGGTTAATCGGGCAGTTTTGTGTATATAAATAATTTAGGGTTTGTTTTTACAGTAGAAACAGCTCACGTAGTCGCGGTTATAACCTTTGTTACTCTTGCAAAATCAGATTCTTTGTCGTATAATATTGGTATAAGTGCACGAGCACTAAATAGGCGGAGGTAGCTTTCATGGCGATTACAATTAAGCAGATTGCAGAGCTTGCTGGGGTATCTAGGGGGACTGTTGACCGTGCTTTGAATTCACGTGGCGGTGTAAACCCAGAGGTCGAGAAAAGAATAAATAAAATTGCTAAAGAGCTGAAATATAAGCCCAATCTTGTTGCAAAGGCACTTTCAAATTCCAAGCATATGGTAAATATAGCAGTGCTAATTAATTCAGGAGGCAACCACTTTTTTGATAAAGTGCTAATAGGCATTCGCCGTATACAACGTTATATTAATAATTATGGTGTGAATGTCATCATTCATGAGATGACAGGATATAATGTAGATGCTCAACTAGAAATGATAGAAAACCTGTCGAAAACCTCAATCAAAGGGCTCATTATAACTCCCATCAATGATACAAGAATTATTAAAAGATTAAATCAACTTGCTGCTTCCGGTGTAAAGATAACGACTTTAAATACCGATGTCGCAGGGATTAACAAGCTTTGTTATGTGGGCTGTGATTACGTAAAAAGTGGACAAACTGCAGCAGAGCTTTTAGGTCTGGTTTCAAGTGGTACTACAGTTCGCGTTTGTATTGTGACTGGCTCCCATAAAATTTTAGGACACGTCCAGCGCATTAAGGGGTTCAAAGAAGTTATTGCTAAAAGCTACCCCAATATTTCAGTTTTGGATGTTGTCGAAAATATTGATGATGATTTTTTGTCATATGAGGTAACAAAAAAGCTACTAAACGAGAAGTCCCCTAATGCACTTTATTTTTGTGCGGGGGGAATTGATGGTGGAATAAAGGCTGTAATTGAACAAAACTGCACAAATATTAAAATTATCACTGTTGATGATACCGAGAATATTAAGGAATACATAAAGGCTGACATTATAAATGCAACTATTTGTCAACAGCCAATAAGGCAGGGGTATGAAGCAGTTTTGTCACAGTATAATTATTTTGTAAATGGTAAGTCGCCTTGTTGCAAACAATTTATTGTGCAAAATGAAATAAAATTAAAATACAATCTCGATTAAGAAATTAGAAGACTTTAGAGAAAAAAGGGTGGGATAGAGCGTGAAGTATGCAATTGGAATTGATATTGGAACATCGGGAACCAAATCCGCAATTTATGATAACACAGGAAATCTCATTGCAAGTTATACGGTAGAGTACTCTCTTTATCAGCCGCAAAATGGCTATGCAGAGCAGGAACCATCAGATTGGTGGAATGCGACAGTAACTTCTATCAAGGATATTCTTAAAAATAGTAATATCTCGCCCGAGGATATTGTTGGAGTCGGACTTTCAGGGCAAATGCACGGACTTGTAATGCTAGATGAGAACGGGGAGGTTATTCGTCCCTCAATCATTTGGTGTGACTCAAGAACTGGTGCAGAGTGTGACGAGATAACTGCGCTTGTTGGTAAGGACAGGCTGATTGAGATTACTGCAAATCCAGCGATTGCAGGCTTTACTGCTGCAAAAATTATGTGGATTAAAAAG
>JBAQWI010000151.1:0-10013 GCA_049298835.1 Oscillospiraceae bacterium | reverse complement strand
ACTTTGTGCGTGGTCAATGCGGTTTACAACGTTCCCTATGTCATGCATATAGCCTGCAATTTTTGCAAGCTCAGCATCTCTATCCAAATATCCCAAAGTTTTAAGTATCATCGAAGCAGTAACTGCTGCCTTGGTTACGTGTGCATAGGAATGCTCGGTGAAACCAAGTGCCTTGAGAGATTTGTCGGCTTGGTCAATATAGCACTTGATTGTTTGATTATGTTTGATTTCGTTAAATGTAACTACCATATCATTGTTTTCTCCCTAAATTTCTTGTATAAAATCATAGAGTTCTTGTGCTGTTTTATCGCTAATTTTTGCAGTTTGTTTGAGCTCGGCAACCGTGGCTTTTTTTAACTCTGCCTTAGTTTTATATTTTTTCAACAAGGTAATTGCCTTTTTATCACCGATGCCATCAACTCTAGTCAATGTCAGCTCAAAACTAGTCTTTTTGTGGACACTTTTTTGATAATTTATCGAATAGCGGTGAACCTCATCTTGCACATTGGTCACAAATGAAAATGCTGATCGACATCCAGAAATTGCAATTTCTCCGCCATCCTTTGCGATTGCACGGGTTTTATGTTTGGAATCCTTGACCATTCCAAACACAGGCACTCCAAGCTTAAGATGTTCGATAATTGGTAGGATTGCCGCAACGTGCCCTTTTCCACCGTCAAGCAGAATTAAATCTGGCAGTCGTCCAAATCCCTCGCCTGTCGATTTTTCCTCTTCATAGTGGCTAAACCGTCGAGTGATTACCTCACGCATACTTGAATAATCATCCTGTCCTACAACGTCTCTTATCTTAAATTTCTTATAGGCTTTCTTTAAGGGTCTGCCATTTTCATAGACAACCATTCCACCAACCATAGCACTTTCGCCCATGTTTGAGATATCGTATGCCTCAATATATTCTGGTGTTTTAGCAAGTCCTAAAAGTTTGGTCAGTTCTTCTAGTGCTGAAACTTCTCGCCCCGTACGCTCCACACGTTTAGAAAGTTTTTCACTCGCATTTGCATACGCCATTTCCACAATTTTCTTGCTTTCACCTATTTGTGGAACGATAATTTTCACCCTGCGATTAAGCTTATCCGTTAGATAACTTTCAAGAAGGTTCAGCTCCTCAAACTCAGCGTCTAAAATAATTTTTTGTGGAATATCTACTGCAGAAAGATAGTATTGGTTCAAAAATTCCTGTCTAGTTTGTGCAAGGTCATAGACATCGCTAATTAAAAAATCTTCCTTGTCTGTAAGCTGAGAATTACGAAACTTTAATATAGTAACCGCAACATTTGTAGAGTTTTGTGCAAAGGCAATGACATCCTGATTGGGGGTGTTTATCATATAGACTTTTTGTGTGTCTGCAATTTTTTTTATTGCATTAATTCTGTCACGCAACTTTGCAGCTTTCTCAAAATCAAGAATTTCCGCTGCTGCTTCCATTTGGATACTTAGTCGCTCAACAAGGTTGCTTCCACCCTTTTTTATATAGGAAATTGCTTGTGCCACAATTTCATTGTACTCAGCTTTTGAAACTCTGCCTTTACAAACACCCATACATTGTTTTATGTGGAAATTAAGGCAAGGACGAGATTTTTTGATGTCCTGCGGAAATTTTTTGTTACAAGTAGGCAACATGAAAATTTTATTGACCTCGTCCACAGTTTGCTTTACAGAAAAAGAACTAGTGTATGGTCCTAAATAATCAGCATTATCAGCTATAACTTGTTTTTGTGCTGTAATTCTTGGGTATTCCTCTTTCGTTATCTTGATATAGTGATAGCCCTTATCGTCCTTTAGCATTATATTGTACTTGGGTGAGTTTTGCTTTATCAGGCTACACTCGAGCACAAGTGCCTCAAATTCACTATCTACAAGGATATAGTCAAAGTCATAAACTTGACTTACCATTTTCTTTACTTTTTCGTTATGGCTCGGGTTATTGATTTGAAAATAGCTACTAACTCTGTTTTTGAGCATCTTAGCCTTGCCTATATAGATAATTTCTCCAGACTTATTTTTCATCAAATAGACGCCCGGAGAATGGGTTAAGTTTCTTGCTTTATCGCTCAATCTATCAAGATATTGATTCATTTTCTCACCACCTTTACAACATAACAAAACTGCCCAACAGTAAACTTTTCTGGAGAATCAGAACCTGCCACAATACATAAATATTCAATAATTATATAGAAAGGCGTTAACATATTTTCCTCGATATGAATGGAAAATATACCAATTACTTCATCAATAATTTCTCCTCATTAAACGTGATTTTCTTATAGCTATAAATTAACGTTACCTCGTAGTACTTTGCAAATATTATATCACGAAAATAATGTAATAGCAAAAGAAAAATCCCAATCAAAATGATTGGGATTTTTGATAAAACGATATTAGTCGTTTGTAATTGTTTGCTCAGTTTCTTTATCGAATAGGTGAATTTTGTTAGTATTGATAGCAATTTTAACAGTGTCGCCAACTCTTGCAGTTGAACGAGAATTAACTCTAGCGATAACTGGGTTACCCTCAAGTGATAGGTATAGATAAGTTTCATGACCCATAAGCTCAGTAACTTCAACGTCACACTCAACGATGCTTGAACCAGCAGTTGATAAGTACATTTCATCATCATGTAGGTCTTCTGGACGAATACCCATGATAATTTCTTTGCCAACGCGCTCTTTAATAGCAGCGTTAACTTTACCCTCTGGAAGGTCAATTACATAAGATTTTTTCTCAGAAGCAATCTTAAGTGCATATTTTCCAGCATTCTCAACGATAGATGCATCAACCATGTTCATTTGTGGTGAACCCATGAATCCTGCAACGAATAGGTTACAAGGTTTCTCATATAGGTTTTGTGGTGTATCTACTTGTTGAATGAAACCGTCTTTCATAACAACGATTCTAGTACCCATTGTCATAGCCTCAACCTGATCATGAGTTACATAGATGAAAGTTGTGCCTAGACGTTGGTGAAGTTTTGTAATCTCTGTACGCATTTGAGCACGAAGCTTAGCGTCAAGGTTTGATAGAGGCTCATCAAGTAGGAATACTTGTGGTTCACGTACAATAGCACGACCCAAAGCAACACGTTGACGTTGACCACCAGACAAAGCTTTTGGTTTTCTATCTAATAAATAAGTAATATCAAGAATTCTAGCAGCTTCATCAACACGACGTTTGATTTCTTCTTTTGGAGTTTTGCGAAGTTTCAAACCAAATGCCATATTCTCAAATACTGTCATATGTGGATATAGTGCGTAGTTTTGGAAAACCATTGCGATATCACGGTCTTTTGGAACTACATCATTTACAAGTCTGTCGCCTATGTACATTTCGCCTTCTGAAATTTCTTCAAGACCAGCGATCATACGAAGTGTTGTGGATTTACCACAGCCAGATGGTCCAACCAAAATAATAAACTCTTTATCTTCGATTGCTAAGTTGAAATCTGAAACTGCAACTACTCCACCTGCATATTTTTTATAAATTCCTTTTAAATCTAAACTTGCCATAATAGACCTCCTAATTGTATACAACATATATATTACTATTGCTTAATATACTATAACAAATTTTAGAGCAAAATAACAGTAGACAAGTGCCCAAACTTTATATCCTTACTTTATATAAATTGCCCAACTTTTTACAAACTGCCCTAAAGCACACTGCCGTTAATCACCTAATTTGCTAAAATTTCTTCAATTTCTTTGTGCAAAATTTCTCGACACTCTGAAAGTTCCAATTTTGGATCTAGTTGCAAATGCCCCATTTGTATACGTTTAAGGTAATCTACGCCTAGACCGAGCACTCCAAACATTCGTTTTATTTGGTGATATTTCCCCTCGCATATCGAAACTTCGACACTCGGGGTATCGCTATCATCAAGTACTGTAAGCTTTGCAGTTTGGCAAATCGTATCATCTGCAAGGGTGATTCCTGCCTCAATTTGAGCTATCCCCTCGGGGGTAATTCTTCCATCCAACACTGCAATATATCTTTTTTCAATGTGATTTTTGGGTGAAAGGATGTGATGTGCAAAATCTCCATCATTGGTAATTAGCACAAAACCCTCTGTGTCCTTATCTAGCCTTCCAGCAGGAAAAAGGTCACTTCTAAAAAGATTAGGTGGTATTAAATCTAAAACTGTTTGGTGACTTTTAGAATTTGTCGCAGAAACTACGCCCTGGGGTTTGTTAAGCATAATATAAAGGTAAGGCTTATACTCCACCATTTCATTGTTAAGATAAATTGTATCTTTATCTGTGTTAATTTTTTCTTCATGTGACTTCGCCACTATGGTATTTATTTTTATGTTACCCTTTTTCACAAACATCTTAATGTCTTTCCTTGAAAAAAACTCCTGACTTGAAAAAAACTTGTCCAATCGCATTATCGGCATTGCATCATCTCCTTTAGGTATCATTAATACATAATATAACTTGTTTATATTATACCCTATTTATGGAGATGGTGCAACAAAGCCTAATTATTTTTGAATTTTAAGAGTATGCATAAATCCATCTAGCTTTACAGAACATACGTCACCGCCGATAACCTTATCCTTGTAGACTAAGATATTAGCCCTTACATCACTTGTTTGATTAGGATAATTCGTTACTTCGTAGGTAAATCTTTTTACACGTTTGCCTTTGTAGGTTTCAAGGTCAAACCCCTGATCCTTTTGCAGTTTATTGTAGACAGTATAAACATCGTCAAACTCTGCTGGAATGGCAACCTCGCAAATCTCTAATGCCTCTTCTGATACTGTCCATCCAAACGTTTTAAGATAGGCGATTCGCTGTGCATTATTCTCTACTGTAGCAATTGCTGCATCACTTTGTTCCACATCTTGCGTTGTTTTGGTACTAAAAAACACGAACAATCCCGCAAGAAAAATCAGTCCCACAAAGGTATATGCAAGTATTTTTTTCTTATTGGCTTTCATTGAAATTATAAACATATCCATCCCTCATTCCCAGTATTGTAGTAATATATATGAGCGATAAATGCAAATGATGAATGTAGGGTTAAAAATAAGATAGATAAGGCTGGACGTAGTTTTAACTGGAAATCTTAAGTCATCTGTTAAACTTCTCCATCCCATACAGGCATATTTTCATTCAACGGTGTTCTATATTCCTTAATGAAAAAAGCGATGTAAAGTACAAACAGCACTTTACATCGCTTTTTATTTTGATTATTATTTTACTTTAAAATCAAATGCGTCATGGACTGCATTTAGGGCAAGGTTAGCATATTTTCGGTCAATCAAAACTGAAATTTTAATTTCACTTGTGGAAATCATTTCAATGTTAATGTTTGCCTCAAATAATGCTTCAAACATTTTTGCCGCAACACCTGGGTTTGATTGCATACCTGCTCCAACAATAGAAATTTTTACTACATTATCATCTACCTCAACATGTTGTGCACCAAAAAGCTCTGCCTTTTCTTCAAGTAGTGCCATTGCAACATCTTTGTCAGCAAGAGGAACTGTAAAGCTAATATCCTTTGACTTATCACGTCCGATTGATTGCAAGATAATATCTACGTTAATCTTTCTTTGTGCAAGAAGGGAGAAAATTCTAAATGCAATACCGGGAGCATCAGGCAAGCCTATGATTGCTATTCTAGCTACGTCCTCGTCCTTTGCGACACCCTTAATAAGTAATTTTTCCATTTTAACTGCCTCCTTAACTATTGTTCCTGGTTTTTTCTCAAGGCTTGATAGTACCTCAAGGTTCACATGATATTTTTTAGCCATTTCAACTGAACGGTTATGAAGCACATTTGCACCCAAAGATGCAAGTTCAAGCATCTCGTCATAAGTAATCTCATCAAGTTTTACTGCTGTTTTTACGATACGTGGATCAGCAGTATAAACGCCGTCAACGTCAGTATAAATCTGGCATAAATCCGCTTTAAGCTCCCTGCTAAGGCAACAGCACTTGTATCAGAACCGCCACGTCCAAGTGTTGTGATATCGTCAAAACGATTAACACCTTGGAAACCTGCAACAATCACTATGTTTTTCATATCAATTTCACGTTTTAAACGCTCGCTCTCGATACGACGTATTCTAGCTGCCCCATGGTTTGAATGGGTGATAAACCCTGCTTGCCAACCTGTCAGCGATACAACAGGATAGCCCATACTTTCAATCGCCATTGCAAGCAATGAAATTGAAATTTGCTCGCCAGTAGACAAAAGCATATCCATCTCACGTTTTGATGGATTAGCATTTATCTCTGCTGCTTTTGCTATTAAATCATCGGTTGTGTCGCCCTGTGCAGAAACTACAACTACTATGCTGTTTCCCTTATCGTAAGTTTCTGTAATAATTCTTGCAACGTTAAAAATGCGTTCTTTATCTTTAACCGAGCTACCACCAAACTTTTGCACTATTAATCCCATATTTTTTCCTCCTAAGCAGGCTAAGCCTGCACTCATGTCGCGTACCAAATATACTATAAGAATTAGCTTAATCGCACGCGCTGTAAATTTTTGATATTATATATTTTCTACAACCGTACCACGATTGTCAATAGAGAGCTCTTTTATCTCCCAACCGTCAAGTTGTAAATTACCAAGATATTTTCGCAGTTTTACGACAAAATCATTGTCATTCCCATCAACAATCGCCATCATTGTGGGTCCTGCGCCACTGATATAGGCGCCGTATGCATTTAATTCGTAGGCTTTGTCGAAAACTTCTTGCGCATGGTTAATAAGCTTAATTCGGTATGGTTGATGCAACCTATCATTTACTGCAATTTTGATATTCTCATACTTCCCTTGCAGTAGTGATGCTGAAAAAAGTGCCGCCCTTGAAAGGTTAAATCTTGCATCCATATGGGTAACCTCTTTTGGCAGACAGCCCCTTGCAGTGACTGTGGACAGTTTGAAGTCTGGAATAATTGCAATAAACTTCAATGCATTTTGGACCTCCTGTTTCACCCAATAAACCTTATTATGGTCCAAAACTGCGGTAACTATTCCACCAAGCAAGGCTGGGGTTGTATTATCTGGGTGTCCCTCTAGTTCTGATGCGATATTTACAATTTCCTCATTTGAAAAAGGTGAGCCTAACAGTGTATTTGCTCCTACCAAACCTCCAATGATACAAGCTGAACTTGAACCTAGTCCCCTAGTCATTGGAATATTATTTTCTTGAACTATCTTTAAGCCTTCAAATTTTTTACCACAAAGGTTATAAAGATGTTCCGCTGAGGAATAAATCATATTTTCTGTGGTAGTAGGAACCCATGTGCCATCTGACGATGTGATATCGACCTTGTCACTTTCCTCCATATCAATATAGTTATAAAGGTTGACCGCCAATCCCAAACAATCAAAACCAGCACCTAAATTTGCACTTGTTGCAGGTATTCTTACTCTTATCATACAGGCTTTGCCTGCACCCCCTTCAAGGAGCATGATGCTCCAACCATATTGCGATAAGCTTAACATCATAGTGAAGTTTTTATGCTCAGGTTTACACTTTTACTATCATTTTAATAACCCTATACAGTTTACTACAACTACTTGAAAATTGTTAATAGTTAACTATCCTAATTCTTGTTAATATGTCGATATTTTCTTCAGACAACCTATGTAAAAGGTTTTCCATCTCATTTTCATTTATAATTTCAGTTACAAACCCTGTTTCATTTGCTGGCTTATCCTTAGGGTGAAGATATGTAGCAGTACCAAATATGTTATCAATAGATTGTTTGAGTAAATCTTCGTTCTTGCCAAATACTCGAACATAAAAAGCAGAACTTGTAGTTTTATAGCAGGCAACGATATTCTCATCGCATTCTTCCCAAAATAGTGACTTTGAAGTAGTGATTGATTTTGCAACGTCAATGACATCAGCTACAACTGCACTTGCAGTAGGAAGTTTGCCAGCACCTTTGCCATAGAACACAACATCGCCTGTTGCATTTCCTCTGATAAGCACACCGTTAAACACATCATCAATATTAGCAAGCTGACTGTGGCTTGACACAAACGCAGGGCTTACCATACATTCGATTTTATTACTGCCTTCAATCCTTTTGGCTCTACCAATTAGCTTGATTACGCCACCCCAGTTATGGGCGTATTCAACGTCTTGTAACGTGATGCTAGTAATACCCTCAGTCAATACATTTTCAGGGTGAACATGACGTCCAAATGCAAGTGAAGCAAGTATGCAAATTTTTCTACAAGCATCATGACCATCAACGTCAGCAGATGGATTACGCTCTGCATAGCCTAAATCCTGTGCAAGCTTTAGTGCTGTATCGAAGTCCATTTGTTCTTTTATCATCTTAGTTAGTATAAAGTTTGTTGTTCCGTTTAGGATACCTGCAATCTCGTCAATTTCATTGGCAGCAAGGCACATATGCATTGGTCGAATAATTGGAATACCTCCACCAACTGATGCTTCAAAATAAAAGTTTACATTGTTCTCTTTTGCAAGCTTTAATAGTTTTGCACCCTTTGCAGCGACAAGTTCCTTATTTGAAGTTACAACGCTTTTACCTTTTTTTAATAAAGCTACTGCAAATTCATAAGCAGGTGAAACACCACCCATAACTTCAACCACCACTGAGATTTCATCATCATTTAATATATCATCAAAGTTCTTTGTAAATTTATCTGCATAGGAAAGATTTTCAAATTCACGCAAGTCTAAAATTCGCTTTATTTCAATAGGTTGACCTGCACGTCTTGTGATGCTTTCTTGGTTAGATGCAACAACTTCGCATACCCCAGATCCAACAACACCATGACCTAATATTGCAATTTTCGCCATCTATATGTTCTCCATTCCGCCAAAAGGCAGTTATTCTGCTAAATTTGTTTTGCCCTTATCACTCCATTAATATGGGAAATTTCATCGTGAAGCCTGTCCATATCGGTTATCTCTTCATCAATTCTAAACGAAATGGTAACCATAGCTACCCTGTCAACGGGGATGTTTTGATTTACAGTAAGGATATTTGCGTTAAAGCTTGAAAGCTTTATAAGCAGATTTGAAAGCACACCCGGCTCATCAGAAAGCCTTAACGAATAGGTAATCATTCTGCGTTTATCCTTGTCCTCGTAAAAAAACACGCTATCTTTATACTTGTAAAAAGCACTTCTTGAAAGCTCTGCCATCTTGCACGCATCCGTCGAATTTTTCGCCAAATCCTTAGAAATATACGTCTTTGCCAACAAGACTTTTTCAAAGACCTCAGGAAGCACCTTTTTATCCACTAAAACAAGTTGCTGTTTATCCATTATAAATCCCCCCTTTTCATTTAATTGACATCTTTATTAACTTTCAATTAGTTCACCCTATAAATACATATGTTTACGGTACAAGTACAACTATACCATTTTTACGTTTCCCTGACAATAGGCAAATAGCACAAATATTCAAAAATTTACATTCTTATTTCGTTTATAAAGACACACCAAATGTTAACTTACTTCTTCTTAGCTTTTGTTTTTTACTTTTTTTCTATGCTCCTGTTAAGCAGATTAGTTTCAGACTTCACCACATTCATAAGTAGCATCACGCCGATTAAGTTTGGTATCATCATAAGTCCATTAAACAAGTCAGACAATCCCCACACCAAGTTTGCCGTCGTCACTGCACCAAAGTAGATTGCAAATATATAAAATATCTTATAAAGGTAAACCGCAAACTTTGAACTAAAAAGATAGTTCACACAGGTTTCGCCATAGTAGCTCCAACTGATAATGGTAGCTATTGCAAAAAACACGGTGGAAATAGCTATCATAACAGCAGCAAAGTTTCCTAAATAAGATTGAAATGCCATTAAAGTGAGTGCAGTTGTATCGAGCGATGGGTCAACATGTAGCCCCGACAAAATGATTACAACTCCAGTTAATGTGCACATAACAATCGTGTCGAAAAACACTTCAAATATACCCCAAAGACCTTGCATTGCAGGCATCTTATTTTCTGCCGCTGCATGGGCAATAGGAGCAGAGCCTAACCC
>JBAQWI010000150.1:0-9216 GCA_049298835.1 Oscillospiraceae bacterium | reverse complement strand
TTTTGTATAATCTATGCTCTTTTGCAATAGCTAAATCCTCTTGGTTCATTACCATAATAATATCAGTGGCTGGTTTCATCATTTTTTCAGCCACCAGCATGATGTTCCTCTTTAAGAATGAGCTTTTGTTATCAAATAAATACCCATGCACTGTGTTAATTACAAGCTTTGGTCTGGAAGAAGAGAACATAATGCCAAATCGTGTAAAAAAGGCTGCTAGGCTAGTATGAATACTTACAACATCGTATTTTTCTGACTTTATAATTTTAGCAATTCTAATTGTGTTTGATATGTTTTTCAGTGAAAACATACTTTTTTGAAAAGGAATGCTAGTTATTTTGTATTCACTTGGAACGATAGAAGCATCCCCATTTGCCATAACATGAACCTCATACCCATTATTTTCAAAGTAATTTAAATAGGGTAAGTGAAAGTTATATATATGAGAAAAAGTTGATGCAACAAATAGTATTTTTTTTGTCATGAACAACACCCTTTCATAATTATTGCTACAGTTTGTATATTTTTAATATTCTTTAGTATGAGTACATAAGTTGTATAAGCAATATTATAACATTTGAATGCATACGACGCAAGATATAACAACTTTGTAAGACGAAATGTAAAATTATTGAAAATATTACCTCTTTTTATGTTTGATTTGGATGAAATGTATGATATAATAACATCATATGTTTTGACCAACACGTTATAACCATAATTATTATTTTGCAAAATTATTGGATATAAATGTAGTTAATAGAATACGGTCTACAAATACGAAAATATATTTGAAAGAGGTATGGAGACTATGAAAAAAACGGCAGTAATAATGGCTGGAGGGCGTGGAGAACGATTTTGGCCCAAAAGTAGGAAGAACATGCCAAAACAATTTTTATCACTTACCAATGATGGGAAAACGATGATACAACTTACCGTTGAGCGCATACTGCCATTGGTTAATATTGAAGATGTTTATATAGTTACAAATAAAGACTATAAAGATTTAGTAATGGAACAACTTCCTCAAATACCAAAAGAAAATATCCTATGTGAACCAGTTGGCAGAAATACTGCTCCATGTATTGGCTTAGGAGCTATACATATTATGAAAAAATATGAAGATGCACTTATGATTGTCTTGCCTTCTGATCACTTAATAAAATACAACAAAATGTTTCTAACTACATTGCAAGATGCTTGTGATGTTGCGATGGATAATGAAAATCTTGTTACAATAGGCATTACACCAACATACCCTGAAACAGGATATGGATATATCAAATTTGATCAAAATGCACAAGAAGAGGAATCTTATAGGGCGTATAAGGTCGACAAATTTGTTGAAAAGCCAAATTCGGAACTTGCAAAAGAATATATTTCAAGTGAAAACTATTTGTGGAATAGCGGTATGTTTGTTTGGAAAACTTCATCTATAATGAACAAGATAAAAAACTTGTTGCCGTCTATGTTTGATGGATTAACTAAAATTCAACAAGCCATAGGAACTGCACAACAAGATACTGTTTTGGATCAAGAGTTTAAGGAGTTTAAATCTGAATCTATTGATTATGGAATTATGGAGAG
Organism: Oscillospiraceae bacterium; assembly: GCA_049298835.1. GTDB lineage: Bacteria > Bacillota > Clostridia > Oscillospirales > Ruminococcaceae > Paludihabitans. The sequence continues at coordinate 7,629 of JBAQWI010000150.1, read as the reverse complement.
ATCAGAAGATATTTACATTTTACCTGGAACTTTTGGATGGGATGATGTTGGAAGTTGGTTGGCTGTTGAAAGGATTAACTCATCTGACGAGTTTGGTAATATAGTAGATGGCAACATAATCACGGTGAACACGAAAAATTGTATTATCCGAGGACATAAAAAGTTAATTGCTACAGTGGGGTTGAAAGATTTAATTATTATTGATACGGAAGACGCAACTTTAATTGCGGAAAAGAGCGAAGCGGCAGATATAAAAAAAGTGTTAGAAAATTTAAAGATTTGTAATAGAAATGAATATATCTAATCAAATAATAAAAGGTAGGGATAATTTTATGAGAAACGCATTAATAACAGGAATAACAGGACAAGATGGCTCATACTTAGCGGAATTATTACTTGAAAAAGGATACAATGTATATGGCATCATGAGAAGAAAAAGTGTAGTTGATTTTGGAAATGTAGATCATATAAAAGATAAAATTAGTTTGATTTATGCAGACATGACTGACATTGTATCCTTAGTCAACGCTATGAAAATCTCAAAAGCGGATGAAGTGTATAACTTAGCGGCACAGTCTTTTGTAGCAGCGAGCTGGGAACAACCTATAGCTACTGCTGATATTGATGCACTTGGTGTAACCAATATGTTAGAAGCGATAAAAATAGTAAATCCGGCTGCAAGATTTTATCAAGCATCAACTTCTGAAATGTTTGGATTGGTTCAGGAAATTCCCCAAAAAGAGACTACACCTTTCTATCCTAGGAGTCCTTATGGCGTAGCTAAACTTTATGGTCACTGGATAACTATAAATTATAGAGAGAGCTTTAATTTATATGCCTGTTCCGGTATTTTGTTTAACCATGAAAGTGAAAGACGAGGTAAGGAGTTTGTTACCAGAAAAATCACAGATGCAGTAGTGAGAATAAAAAAAGGTATACAAGATTGCGTAGAACTAGGCAATATGGATTCAAAGCGTGATTGGGGCCATTCAAAAGACTATGTAAAAGCTATGTGGCTAATGTTACAACAGGATAGTCCCGATGATTATGTAATAGCAACTAATGAGACACGAACAGTAAGAGAATTTGTAGAAATTGCTTTTAATCATGTCGGTATTACAGTGGAGTGGCATGGATCTGGTATCAACGAAATTGGCAAAGATAAATTAACTGGTAAAGTAATAGTTAAGATAAATCCTAAGTTCTTTCGACCAGCTGAGGTTGATATTTTATTAGGAGATCCATCCAAAGCAGAGAAAAATTTAGGCTGGAAAAGAGAAATCTCTTTTTCTCAATTAGTTGAAAGAATGGTCAAAAATGATTCGGATCTGATTGAGCAAGAGATTAATAGAGAATAGGTGAATATTATGGACACTAAACAAAAAGCATTAATAATAGGTGCTTGTGGTTTTGTCGGTAACTATCTAATAGAGCAATTAGTTTTTAATTGCTCTATTAGTATTACTAAGCTACCAAATGAAACCATACTAAATAATCATGAAGATATAGGTGTTTATAATTTAAACATCTTAAATATAGATGAGATAAGACAAGTATTAAATAAAATAAGGCCACAATATATATACCATTTAGCGGCACAGAGTTCTGTTGCAAAATCATGGGAGAACCCGTGTTTAACGGTGGATGTAAATATCAAAGGAACAATCAATTTGTTGGAGGCTGTAAGACAGTTAGACTATAAACCAAGAATTTTGCTTGTGGGATCTGGTGAGGAATATGGGTGTATTAAACCAAATGAAACCCCAATAACAGAAGAAAATAAACTAAGACCAGGGAATATTTACGCTATTACTAAAGCGACACAGAATATGATAGGTAAATTATATACAAGTGCATATGATATGGATATTGTGATGGTAAGGGCTTTTAATCATATTGGGCCTGGACAACTTCCACAATTTGTAGTTGCAGATTTCTGCAAACAAGTAGCGGACATAGAAAAAGGACATAGACAACCAGTCATTTATGTTGGAAATTTATCTGCGGTAAGAGACTTTACTGATGTAAGAGATATAGTAAAAGCATATGAATTGCTTATGGAAAAAGGAAAGAGCGGGGAAACGTACAACGTTGGTAGCAGTCGAGGCATTACAATAGATGGGATATTGAAAAAAATCTTAAAGTTATCTCCCGTAGAAATAGTAGTAGAAACTGATGTAAATAAATTAAGACCTATCGATGTACCTATAGTTGAAGTAAATATAAGTAAACTGCAGCATGATACAGGATGGACACCCAAAATAGATATTGATCAAACCTTAAAAGAAACATTAGATTATTGGAGAAATTATAAGGAGTAATAATGAAAGCGATAAAAGAAATTTATGCCTACAGGCATATGATAACAAGCTTGGTAAGAAAGGATTTAAGGGGACGATATAAAGGTTCCGTACTTGGATTTTTATGGACGTTTATAAATCCTTTGTTACAGTTAATGGTATATAACGTAGTGTTTGCAACTATTTTGAAAACAAACATTGATAAATACTATTTGTTTTTATTTGTCGCTTTAATACCTTGGATATTCTTTCAAAATGCTTTAACTGGTGGTTCAAGTTGTATCTTAAGTCAAAAGGGTTTGATAACAAAGATTTACTTTCCAAGGGAAGTAGTGCCAATAGCACACGTAACAAGTGGTTTTGTAAATATGTTATTATGCTTTATTGTTGTGTTTATAGTAGTCCTTTTTTCTGGAGTTTCAATAAATCCTATAGCGCTTTTGTATTTACCAATTGTATTTATAATAGAGTATATATTAGCTTTAGGTATAGCTTTTGTGACCTCAGCAATAACTGTGTACTTTAGAGATTTAGAACATATTTTGGGAATTGTTTCTATGGCATGGATGTATTTAACACCAATCATGTATTCACTTGAAATAGTGCCTAAAGAATATAAAAGTTTATTTATGTTAAATCCAATGACGTCAATAATTACAGCATATAGAGATATATTATACTATGGACGTATTCCCCAAATGGATACATTATTGCATGCGCTATCTTTTGGATTTATAGTATTACTAATAGGTATAATTACATTTTCATTGCTTAAAAAACGTTTTGCGGAGGAATTATAATGAGTGTAATAAAGGTTAAGGATGTACATAAGAAGTTCAAAGTATATTATGATAAGGGCAATAGCTTAAAAGAAAAGATATTATTTAAGAACAGAAACTATTTTGAGGAAAGATGGGTTTTAAAAGGCATATCTTTTGAAATAGAAAAAGGTGAAGTATTAGGTTTAATAGGTAAAAATGGATGTGGCAAGAGTACACTATTAAAATTGATGACCAAAATTATGTATCCAGATCAGGGTAGTATAGAGATAATAGGAAGAGTATCGAGCTTAATCGAACTAGGAGCAGGATTTCACCCTGATATGTCGGGAAGGGAAAATATCTATACCAATGCTTCCATATATGGACTTACTAAAAAAGAGATAGATAGAAGATTAGATGATATTATTGAGTTCTCAGAACTAGAGGAATTTATAGATAATCCTGTGAGGACATATTCAAGCGGAATGTATATGCGGCTTGCTTTTTCAGTGGCCATAAATGTTGATGCAGATGTGCTTTTAATTGATGAAATTTTAGGTGTCGGTGATACCAATTTTCAAATTAAGTGCTTTAATAAATTAAGAGAATTAAAATCAAGTGGATTAACAATAGTAATTGTTACACATGATTGTGGGGTTGTTGAAACATTTTGCAATAAGGCAATTTGGATTAATGAAGGTGCAATGGTAGTGTATGATAAAGCGCCTAAAGTCGTAGATGCATATTTATCATTTATGAATGATAAGCGTATTGAAGAAATAATTAAATCTGAAGAAAAAGTAAATAATACGGTTATTGAGCAAGTTGCGGAACAAGCTGAAGAAAAAGTTGTAGAACAAGTATATACTGATTTACAAGAAACTACAGAGGTAATGGGAACAATAAACACCTCTCAAAATAGATTTGGTATGCAACATATAGAAATTGAAAAAGCATGTATGAAGAACAGCAAAAACAAAGAAACTAAAGTGTTTAAATGTGAAGAAGACATAACAATAGAAATATCTTATAAAATCAATAAACCTATAGAAGAATACGTTTTTGGAATCGGGTTTTATACATTAGACGGTGTGTGTGTATATGGAAATAATACTCAACTCGATAGGATGAAAATTAATCATTTGGATAAAAAAGGCGTGGTGTCTATAAAGATAGAAAAGCCACCATTATTAACAGGAAAATATGTTTTGAACGTCGCTATAGTGGATAATAATAATACACCAATGGATTTTATTAGAGATTATTTGCATTTTGATGTTATTTCTGATGATAGAAGTGTTGGGTTAATCTCATTGAAACATACATGGAGGATATGATTAATATGAAAGAAATAGAAAGAAAAATTATAACAAGTAAACTAATGGAGAAGTTAGTGTCTGATAATGCAGTTGGTATAGTTCAGAGTTTAGAATTTAAAGATACCGAAAATAAATCTACTAAAATTGATTTACCAAATGATTTATTTATAAATATTGAAAAAATGGAGTCGTTAAGAATTAATAGTGCGCATAAACTGATATATTCTCATAGAAAGTATATTGGTGGGGCTATAGTTTTTATGAAAAAAGTTGTTCGCAGGTTGCTTAAATGGTATATAAATCCTATTTGTAATCAACAGACTGAGTTTAATAATGCTGTTGTACCAAGCATAGGAAGATTAACGGAAAACCTTTCAAAGGTTATTTTTAATCAAGATAAAGTTACGCAGGCAGAGCCTTTACGAGTAGCTGAACTTGAAGTGCAGGCAAGTAGAATAGCTGAACTTGAAATGAAAGTAAGTAGAATAGATGAACTTGAAATGCAAGTAACCAGAATAGATGAACTTGTAGAAAATATAAAAATGCTGAGTAATAACTGTATTGATTATGAAGAAAAAATACAGAGCATTTATAATGAGGTTTCTATACTACCGTCAGATTCACAAAATTCTATATTCGAAAAAATGACGTATTCTCAATCTGGAGAAGATAGTATTATTGCATATATATTGTTTGTGCTCGGATTTTTATTTAAAGATGTAACTTACTTGGATTTAGGGGCTAATCACCCTAAACTTATGAATAATACTTATTATTTATATAAGAATGGGGCAAAAGGTGTTTTAGTAGAAGCAAATCCTCAATTAATAAAAGAACTAAAGCATTATAGACATAATGATACTATACTGAACAAAATAATTTCCGATAAATCAGGAGAGATGATTGATTTTTATATAATGTCAGGGGATGGATTATCTACAACAAATAAATCACAAGTTGATGATATATGCAAAATCAATCCTAATGTATATTTAGAAAAAACAGCAATATTAGAAACGATTAGTGTACAAGATATATTAACATGCTTCTTTGATAATAAAGCACCAACAATATTATCAATAGATATTGAAGGGAAAGATATGGAAATATTAAGGTCAATTGATTTTGATAGTATCAGACCACTTATAATAGTAGCTGAAACAATAAAATATAAGCCATACTTAGATATTAATATGAAAGAAGAAACCATAGCTAATTTTTTAATCACAAAAAATTATGTTGAGTATGCATTTACAGGGATAAACTCTATTTATTTGGACGAAAGATATATGAATGACAAGAATAGAGAAAGGGAAACAATATGAATATAGCAATAGATGTACAACCTTTAGTTAGTCCATGCTCTAAAAATAGAGGAATTGGTAATTATAATGTTGATCAATTAAAGTTATTGGTACAAAAAGATACCAAGAACAAATATATTTTTTTCAATATTTATAATAATGAAAGTATTTTTGATATTTTAGAAATAGATCAATCAAAATTTTGCAATATTGTTGATGTTCATATTTACACTGGAAATACAAACTATATTATACAAAAGTCCTCAAATGGATTAAAAAAGGAATATGATGATGTTTTAGGTAAAATAATAAAGAAGTTCTTAAGTGATAATAGTATTGACTTGTTTTATTTTACTAGCCCGTTTGATTATTATGATTACTATAATATGGAATGGTTTGAAGGCGTCTACACAATGGCAACTGTGTATGATGTTATACCATTTCTTTTTCAAAACAGATACTTAAATCACAATCAAGATTTGAAAAAGTGGTATATGAGAATTATAGAGTTTGTAAAACAAATTGACAAGCTACTAGTTATTTCAGAGAGTGTAAAAACAGATCTTGTAAAACATTTATCAATGGAACCAGATAAAATTGATGTAATTTACGCTGGAATTGATAAGAGATATAAAAAGATAATTAATATTGAAGATGAGAAGGAAATTAGGGATAGATATAAGCTGTACGGTAAATTTATTATGTGTACAGGTGGGGCTGATCCTAGAAAAAATATGAATGAACTGATACATGCATATTCGAATTTGTCAAAAAATCTAAAAGATGAATATTTATTGGCAGTTGTTTGCAGTTTGCATCCAGAAGGTGAACAAGAATTACGTAATACAGCTGATAAATATAAGGTTTCAGATAGGGTAATTTTGACTAAGTTTATTCCTTTTGACCACCTTTTAAAATTATATAATATGTCTTCATTAATGGCTTTTCCATCTCAATATGAAGGATTTGGACTTCCTGTGATAGAAGCAATGGCATGTGGTACACCAGTGCTTACATCAAATAATTCGAGTTTAGGTGAAATAGCAGAGAATGCTGCCGTTTTGGTTGATCCTTTTAGTATTACAAGTATTTCAAGAGGGCTATCCGAAGCATTAGGGACTGATATGGTTAGTAAATATGGTTTAGAAATGCAGAATAAGGTAGATCTATACACGTGGGAGAATTGTGTTAATCTGACGATCAATTCAATAAACACAGTACAGTTAAGAAAGGATTTTGAAATAGATAGTAATTGCAAAAGAAATAAAATTGCCTTTTTTACTCCACTTCCACCTTTAAAGTCTGGTATATCAGACTATAGCTACGACATCCTCATAGTACTGAATGAATATTTTGATATTGATGTATATATTGATGATGGTTACAGCTGTGATAAAAATTTATTTATCGACACCAAAATCAATATTATCAATCACAAGCAGTATACTAAAAACAGACATAACTATAGTGATACGGTATACCAAGTTGGAAATAGTCAGTTTCATACATACATGTTTAAATATATAAAGAAATATAGTGGAACAGTAGTTTTACATGATTATAATTTACACGGTGTAATTAACTTTATGAGTGCATCAAAAGGAGATTTAAATTTATATCAAGAATTGTTAAGTGAGGATAATAAAGATATTGCAAAACAATATCTAGATGACATTAATGTGGGTAACTCTGGTTTTAAAATACACGACATTGAGTCAAATGGGATTGTTACAAACTATGCAAGTAAAATAATTGTTCATAGTGATTATTCAAAAGAAAAGCTATTAGAAAGAGATATTGGCAGAAACGTAATGACAATACCTTCTTGCGTGAAAATTGAAAGGAACTTTGACAAAGCATTATTAAGAGAAAAATACAATATAAATAAGGACGATTTTATTTTTGCATCATTTGGATTTGTTGCTGAAACAAAAAGAGTTCATAT
>JBAQWI010000149.1:0-5959 GCA_049298835.1 Oscillospiraceae bacterium | reverse complement strand
CCGTCGGCAAACTGTATAGTGACCGTTTTATTAGTATATTGTTCCGGTTTTACATATTTTGCCTTAACAACACTGGTGAAACTTCCAGTGTCGCGCATCACTTTAACATCAAATCCATTTACAGTGCCTTGAGTGAAAGGATCTAACGTTTTATAATTTTGCGGTAAGCAATTTTCATTAGTTGGCACAACTCCGGCCACTTTAACATTGGTTCTATCAATGTATGAAACCATTTGATTTCCTCCCAAAATTTTTATATTTTCGGAACTTTCCACAATTTTATTTTCAAAGTCTAAATCTGGACTTTCGGTTTCTAAGTTTTGAAATTCTATAATTTTTACTGGACACATGCCTGCAGATTTCTTATAAGCGGCATGGGGTTTATTATGAAATCCCCCTTTTACATCCAAATTTGGCTGACTTGCTGATTTTATAGGCCTTCGCAGTTCGGGATGAAGTTTATAACAAGCTGCTTCAATATGCCCCTTCAGGTGGCAATGATTGCAAAGCTGTTCAAATCTATCTGGCGGTCTCGGTATGGCTATATTCGAAACTTGCGGTTTTTCTGCACTTCCGGTTTGATACGGTCGACGTTGGTAATTCGAATAGCTATTCGGTTCCCGAACGAAGTCAGCACAGATCTTTTTTGGATCCACATGTGCCTTACTGTATACATCCGAAATGCGAGAAATTTCTTCGAGAGAGTTCGACGCCCTCTCTTTAAGAAACAAGAAACGTGCACTATCTTCTTTGCGGCATACAGACCAAAATTGATTTTTCAGAATAAATTCAAATATTTCTTCATAAGAACTATCTACGGACTCCGCATGTAACCATTTTTCTAAAAGCGTTTTCAGGCGGCGAAAAAATTCTGCACACGACTCTCCCATAGTCTGGCGTAATCCGTAAAAACGAAACCTAAAATAGTCTGCGTCTAGCAGATATTTATCGAATATCGCATCGCGAAGTTTGTCGTAGTTCAGCGCATCTTCAAGTGGCAAGCGAACTAAAATATCGGCCAGGGGACCAGTTAATTTTGGTGCAATTAATTTTGCCCAATTTTCTTTAGCAATATTTTCCATTGTACAAATCTTCTCAAATCGCTCAAAATAATTTTCAATTACTTGTCGATCTGTCGCAACTAATTTTTGTAACTCTTTTATACCCGATGTCTGAAAATTAACACGAGTTTCTAAATTCGTTTCGGAAGCGGATTGAGCGGTTTGACGCTGTATTTCAAGGTCTCCCTCAGCCCTAATCCTATCTAAACATATTTTCTCTAAAGCAATTTGCTGATCTAACTCCTGTTGCTTACTTTGAAATCTAATAGATTCCGTGAACCTGTGTTGTTCAAGTTGATTTTGATTTCTTAAACTTTCAACTTCTAGTAATAACTTTTGTTTTACAATATCAGCATGCTCTTGTTCATTTCGTAATTTAATAGTTTGAGCCTGTGAATTATCACGGTCAATTATAACTTGTCTATCCATTTCGGATTGTATTCTTGCTTGGTCAATTTTTGCCTGTCTGTCAATTTCAGACTGCAATTTAATTTGATCATATTGTAATTTAAGTTTATTAGCTTCAGAATTTTCCAGATCAATTTTTGCCTGTCTGTCAATTTCAGACTGCACTTTTAACTCATCACACTTTTGGCGTTTCTCTGCCAACTTTAATTCTGCATCTTGGCGTTGCTTTGCCAACTCAAGATCAAATAACAACCTACGTTCAGCATCTATGAACGATTTTAAATCTACACCTACAAGGCCTAATTCTATGCCTTCATCGCGTATTTTTTTATATTCGAGCGACATCATACGTCACTACTCGCGTCACCGATAGTATGACCTAGATAATAACTCTGCAGATACCTGAATGAATCAAGTTCTGCTACTACGTCGAATTTTACTGAATTTTAAAACTCGGATTTTTGTAAAAAATCTTGGATGGATTTTCACAAACTTAGTATCAACCTATAGGATAATACCTCAGGACAACGTTTATCAACTTTTAAAAAATGGATTAAACGGATTTAATGCTTTTATTGCTGTGAACGGGTGAGTTATAAACTCTTTTATACTATCGCATAAAATCTTGCACGTGGCTTGGCGCGCTAGAGAGACACAAATTATTATTGAAATAATTACGTCATCAATACGTAACGTTATGGCCGTTCAACACAAGTGATGTATAGCATCAGATTTCAATTATTTGAAATCTCAAAATTCTCTCCCTACAAAAAACTCAAATTATGTAGTTTTTAGAAAACACAACTTTAATGCAGATTATTATAAAATCAAGCAGTTGCTTCCCTTAAAATGTATAGGCAAGAAAATGCAGCAATTCAATCGGATTAACCTGAAAAAATATGACTGCCCGGATGCTCTGCCGACGGGTCTCCAGTGGAATAACCCTGACCTATATAATAAATTATGCAAGTCAACAGAAACACCGAAAAAATATTCAACAAGACCTTTTAAAACTGTTTAAACACTATGTGTGCCGAATAAATAGAATCCTGTGAAAAAATTCTTAACAACGTAAGAATCTAGTGAAAAGTAATGGATACAAATTATGCAAACCAAACTGATTTTTTCACCGACTTGTGTAAGGATATTCAGACGACCAAGGGTTATCTGATATACTTAGGTATAGTTAGGGGGAGTTTTAAATACAATGTATTATTTACGCCCTTTCATCTAATGAAGAACAATGAGATGGTGTATTATACTTCATTTTTTGACAATAAATAAACATAAGAGTACAAAACAATTATAAAAACCCTTAACTAGAAATTAAATAGAAAACCGTTCATAAAGACACGAGTCTGTAGTTTCAGAGCCCGGGCTGTTGACGTTCTCTTTGTAGACCTCTTCTGATGAGGACAGGACAGACGGAATCAAGATGACCTCTTCCTGGATAAGCTAGATTGAACTTGAGGAGATCCGGACTGGGAAGAACACTTCTAAGAATCTTCTCCGCTTTACTTTCTTTAAGAGAGTGCAGAGTATTGAGTCGGTGACTGTGTAAACAAATTAACCGGGTTTCAATAAACAACATAAACCGGTTTACTTGAATTGTTCAGTAACACCATAAATGTATATATATACATGAAATATAATAATGTAAACAATATGCAATATTGTTTACCTCTAAATAGAAAGAAGGGAAAAAACCCTAGAAGTTATTAACTCTTAGGACTGGCATTTTAATAAAGTGCAAACAAATCATTTTATCACACTTACAAAAATCACCATCTCTGGATACTAATATAAAGTTTCTTCACAGCTGTTGTCTTCTGACAAGATGAGAACTCTTAGAATTAATTATTAGATTAACAAATATTAATTCTTTCTTCAAAATTCTTCTAAAACTTTCTGAGAGTTTGTGACAGACCTCTCACAACGAACATTCATAGACTTATGACAGTTTTAATGTGGAGTTTGAATGACGTCAGGCGTCACGTGATACCTTTCAACCAATCAGAGGTTGTAAAACAAAATGGTGGACCAATCACAGATGGTCTTACAAACTCACATGATGCATGAATATTCATGAGCTCATTATCATAAGCTCATTATCACATACAATTAATTAATGAAGTCTTATCATCAGAGGACTTCATAAAAAGTATAATACCATCAAATATTTTCACTTGAGAATTCATATAATTATAAATAATGGATTCTTGAGTGAATTCTCTATAATATGCAATTAATGTAAAATAACAACTCATTATAATAAATTTGTAGTTACAAATCTACTTTCAAAAATGTTCTGAGAAACATGCATAAATTAACAAATATAAGGTCTAGCAGTTTAAATATAGTGATTAATCTATATTTCAGTTCTTGTTAAAACTTTAATAAATTGTTCTTCATAAAGTCTAGCATCTAAACATATATACTAGAATAATAAACATAGTTAATTAATGACCTTACAGTAACATCAAACTTCATGCATAATCATTTATTATGCATATATAATTACATAATAAAGGCAGTTTAAACAGTAAAATAAATAAGTAAGTGAGTCTACTCACAAAACACATTAAATAAACAACAATATAATTAACAACACATGAATGCAAAACGGTAATCGTTACACATGCGGGCCCCAGTAATTAAAAACATAGAGAATAATTACGAGGAAAAAAGCATGAATGTGGTATGCTGAACACTGCGAATAAATGCATAAATAAAGCAACAACATAAAACACAAACAAACTACTTGAAATGTCTGGACAAAAAATCACTTATCAAACAAGTGTCACCAGGTATATATTTAATTTTAAACTGGTACTGCTGTAAAAGCATTGACCATCGCTGTAGGCGTACCGAGGATGAATCATTCAATTTTAATATTGAACATGGCTTGTGATCTGTTTCCAAGGTGAATTCCCTGCCATACAAATATTTATGGAATTTCAAAATTCCCCATACCGAAGCCATAGCTTCTCTCTCACTTATGCAATATAACTTCTCTCTATCGGAGAGTTTTTTGCTTGCAAAACAAACAGGATGCAAAATACCATCAGTTTCTTGTAGCAGCACTGCGGCTATCCCTACATCACTGGCATCAGAACGGATAACGAATTCCTTGTCTAAGCATACTAGCTTTAACACAAGAGGCGACAGAAAAACACGTTTAATCTCTTGAAACGAGGTTTCTTCACGACTACCCCAATCAATTTTATTGGGTTTCAATTTACGAAGGCAGTCCGTAAGAGGCGCTACCATTTCGGAATACTTAGGAATGTATTGCTGGTAAAAACCACAAGATCCTAACAAACTTTTAATTTGTTTTTTCGTTTCAGGGCGCGAAGCTTCGAGAATTTTCTGCAAATTTTCAGGATTCGGAAGTTTCGAATCTTCATCTACAAGGTGTCCCAAAAATTTGACACTACTAAATCCGAACCTGCATTTTATAGGTCTAAGAGAAATATTGGCATCTCTGACTCTAGTAAAAAATACCCTAAGTGCCTTCATATGTACGTTCCACGTTTCGGTATGCGTGATGACGTCATCGAGGTAAAATTCTAAATTTTCAGTTCCATTTAACAATTTTCGCATCATCCGCGTGAAAGTTGCGGGTGCTGAAGACAAACCAAATGGGACAGATTCAAATGAAAACAGGCCCTTATAAGGGTGACAAAAGGTGGTGTACTTTTTAGATTCCTCTTCTAAGGCACACTGATAATACCCTTTCGCCATGTCACATGTCGAAAAGAAATGACTTCCACCTAGTTTATCAAAAATGTCATCAATTAAAACCATTGGTTCAGGATCAAATTGCGAGATTGAATTTAACTGTTTATAATTTACACATAACCGAATTGATTTATCGGGTTTCATAATTATCACAATTGGACTAGCAAATGGACCGGTGGATGGAGATATTATCCCTGCTTCAAGCATGTCATCCACTTCTTTATCCAATTTTTCCCTCAAATGAATGGGGACTGGATACGGTTTACATTGAACTACGTCATCCGATTTCAAAACGATTTTATGTTTTATCAAATTTGTAATTTTCGGAACGTCCGAAAATATATCTTGAAATTCAAAGATCAATTTCTTTAAATCACTGGACTGTGTTCTAGATAGATCAGGATTTATCAGAACATCAGTATAACTCTCCTTTTGTTTAACATTATAATGAACAAAAGCATCTGAATCTTGTACTAATAATTCCTCCTCATTATTTTCATGAGTCAAAACGCTCGCTATCGCTGCGCATAACGGTGCGTCATCGGCGTCGGATTCTTGCGTCCTAACATTATATAATTTGAGCATGTTTATGTGGAAAACTTTGAGTTTTCCTGACTTCGTTTTAATTTGGTAATCATATAGTGACACTTTTCTAGTCACTGGGAACGGACCCTGCCATTTTAATTCCAACTTATTTGTTTCCAGTGGAAGCAAGAGTAAAACTAAATCTCCTACTTTTAATGACCTAT
>JBAQWI010000148.1:0-4073 GCA_049298835.1 Oscillospiraceae bacterium | reverse complement strand
CCTGTTTTAGGTTAACGCCTACTTCTGTAGCAGCTTCCATCTTGAAACGGTTTAGAGCCTCTTTTGCTTGTGGTACAATAATTTTAGACATAAATTTGTTCACTCCTCATAATTTTTTGAATTTAATTTATTTGTGTTTGCTCTATTATTATGTTCTGATAGTGTTTGAATATGAAATGTAATTTATGGTTAAAAATTTACTTTATTTTCGTCGATTACTCCAAGCAAAATTAACGTAAGTGTTGCTGCCAATATAGAATAGTCGTTAATATTAGCAACTGCCTTACATGGGATTTCCATAGGTTCGCATATATGCCCATTTAGTAGCTTTATACTACGCTGTAGAGAAACAATAGCATTGTCATCTTCATGGCTAGAAAAAGTAATGTAATCCTTAGATGAGAAACCACAAGTAAATACGTTATTAATGCTTTTTGCCAAACACAATAAATTCTTTGTATTATTTTCATTAATTATAATGTTAGTGCTTTTGTCAATAAATTTAATAGCGTTTATTTTAGCATTGTTTTTTAAGATTAAAATTGCATTTTTAACTTTAATCTCATTTAGAAAAGATGTTTCAATAATATTTAATACTTTATTGCCCGATGATGAACTTACCGTAGTATCAGAAATATAGTTAATCTTAAACTTATCAGCTAGAAGCTTTAATAAAATATTTTTAAGCTGATCATCTTTTTTATTTCCATAAATAATTATTGTATTCATAAACACACTCCGTTTCACAAAGTATATATATTGTTACCAATTACGCTGAAATAATTTGTATTTTAAACCAATAAAAAATATCAATCGCATTTAACGTTTAATATAAATTAGATTATATAATCCCCTGTAATCTGGGAATAATAAATAAACTAATAATAAATTTAACGGGCATTACTATAAGCATCAAAAAGTAGCAAAATAAGTATTAATTTTATAGGATAATAATAATTACTACTTAAATTACTGGCTATTACACAAAAATATCCACACGCATGCGTGTGGATATTTTTGTGTAAGCAAAAAGCCTATTATTTCATCATATTTGCAACTTCATCAGCAAAGTTATCTTCACGTTTTTCTAGTCCCTCGCCTTTTTCAAAACGAACAAACTTAGCAATTTTAATTGAACCACTAAGTTGTTTAGCAATATTGTCAGTGTGTTGAGCAATAGTTATCTCAGCGTCCTTAACAAATTGTTGTTCAACTAAACAAATTTCTTTAAAGAATTTACTAATTCTTCCAACAACCATTTTCTCAGCAATATTAGCAGGTTTACCTTCGTTAATTGCTTGTGCAGTCAGAATTTCTTTTTCTTTTTGGATTGTTTCAGCAGGAACATCCTCTTTGTATAAATACTGAGGGACAACAGCTGCAATCTGCATTGCAACATCTTTACCGTATTCTTCAAAACCATCTTTAGAAGCAACATCAGTATCAAATTTGACCATAACACCAATACGTCCACCAGCATGAACATAAGAAACTAAATCGCCTTCAAGAACTTCAAAGCGACGAATTTTCAAATTTTCACCGATAGTAAGGATTTTCTCCTGTAATTCTTCTTGAACCGTATTGTTGCTATTAACACATTTTTTAGTCAAAAGAGTATCAACGTCTGAAGGTCTTTCAACAATAATTGTTTTTGCTACATTATTAACAAAAGCAATAAATTTGTCATTTTTTGCAACGAAGTCAGTCTCAGAATTAACTTCAAGTACAACACCAATTTTATTTTCATGATCTACAACTGAAACAACAATACCCTCTGCAGCAATTCTACCAGCTTTTTTAGCTGCAGCAGCAAGCCCTTTTTCTCTTAGGATTTCAATTGCTTTTTCCATATCGCCATCAACTTCAACCAACGCATTTTTACAATCCATCATACCGCAGGCAGTTCTTTCGCGAAGAATTTTTACATCATTAGCAGTAAAAGCCATATTTATTCCTCCTAAAATTTTATATTAAAATTATTATTTAACTTGTTAATTGCCCGTGCAATAAAGCTCGGGCAATTATTCATTATAAATTATTAAACGTTAGTAATTGGTGCAGCTTCTTGAGCCTCAGCAACAACAGGTGCAGTAGCAGCAACAGGTGCAACTTCATTACCTTGTCTTGATTCAAGTACAGCGCTAGCCATAGCTCCAGCAATTAGTTTAACGGCACGAATAGCGTCATCATTACCAGGGATAACATAGTCGATTTCGTCAGGATCACAGTTAGTGTCAACGATTGCAACAATTGGAATACCTAGATTTTTAGCTTCTGCAACAGCAATTCTTTCTTTTCTTGGGTCAACAATGAAAAGAGCTCCAGGAAGCTTATTCATATTTTTGATACCACCTAAGAATTTTTCAAGTTTATCAATTTCAAGGTGTAGTTTAATAACTTCTTTTTTAGGTAGAAGATCGAAAGTTCCGTCCTCTTCCATTTTTCTAAGTTGTGCTAGACGTGCAATTCTGCGACGAATAGTCTTAAAGTTTGTCATCATTCCACCAAGCCATCTAGCGTTAACGTAATGCATTCCACAACGCTCAGCTTCTTCTCTAACAGAATCGCCAGCTTGTTTTTTTGTACCTACAAAAAGAATATCTTGTCCACTTGCAGCTACATCTCTTACAAAGTTGTACGCCTCTTCTAGTTTTTTTACAGTCTTTTGTAGGTCGATAATGTAAATACCGTTACGCTCTGTAAAAATATAACGTGCCATTTTTGGATTCCATCTTCTTGTTTGGTGACCGAAGTGAACACCTGCTTCAAGAAGTTGTTTCATTGATACTACGCCCATAGTAGTGACCTCCTTATTTGGTTTAAAAATTCCTCCGCATACATACATTTAGCGACTACTACTGTAGCACCGTGCTAAACAATGTGATTGCGTGTGTAATAAATACCTTTGATATTATACCATAGCAATATTTGGAATGCAAGCATTATTTCAATGACTCTTGCATCTTTGCGGCAATAACTGTGTTTTTCATTAATGTTGCTATCGTCATTGGACCTACCCCACCAGGAACAGGGGTAATATATTCTGCAACCTTACTTACACCCTCAAAATCAACATCGCCACAAAGTTTACCGTTTTCATCTCTATTCATTCCAACGTCAATTACCACAGCGCCCTCTTTTACCATTCCTGCTGTAATGATTTTAGCTTTCCCAACTGCAGCCACAAGAATATCAGCAGTTTTGCAGACCTCCTTTAAGTTTGTAGTACGTGAGTGACATATGGTTACAGTTCCGCTTTCGTGTAGCAAGAGCATAGCCATTGGCTTACCAACAATATTACTTCTTCCAACTACAACACAAGTTTTTCCAGATATCGTTATGCCTGTAGAATGGATTAACTCCATACAACCGGCAGGTGTGCATGGTAGGAAGTCATAGTCGCCTATCATAATTTTACCTACATTTGAAGCGTGGAATGCATCAACATCTTTTAGCGGAGATATCGACTCAATAATTTTCTTTTCATCAATGTGGGATGGTAGCGGCAATTGAACCAGAATACCATTTATATCTGGGTTATTGTTTAATTTTTCAACTAAATTTAGCAATTCCACTTGAGAAGTTTGTGCATTTAGTGCATATTCCTCTGAATGAATTCCTAATGCTTCACAAGCCTTTTTCTTTGAATTTACATAGACTCTTGATGCTTGATTGTCCCCAACAATAATAACTGCAAGTCCAACTGAAATTCCATCCATACTAAGGGCTAAAACCTCTTGTCTAACTGTTTCCTTTATATCAGCGGAAATTTGCTTTCCATCAATTATTTTAGCCATTATGTTTCTCTTCTCCTTCGTCGATAACAATCGGCTCATCAGTTTCTTCCAAAACAGCTTCCACCGCTTTATCTGTCATATCGCCAGATAGTACTATTGTGTCTTCATTAGCCACAATAGCTTTTGTTGAGTTGTTAGCAACATTTTCTTTGCTGATAGGCTCTTCTTTTATTCCCTGTGCAATCCGCATTCCCTCTTCGGTTTTTGCAAACAACTTTAAATAGTTTTCATCATGATTCCCTTTAATTCTTGAACGAATAATCAAGATAAATAGAA
>JBAQWI010000147.1:0-7347 GCA_049298835.1 Oscillospiraceae bacterium | reverse complement strand
TGGCGGAGAGTTAGGGATTTGAACCCATTCCAATACATTTTGCACAAAACATTTTACTCTCTAACTACCCATAATTACTGAGTTTTATGGCATTGGGCATTTTCCCAAAAAGTCTTGAAAATGCTCATTAAATATTCAAAGTGTGTTATAAAGTGTGTTATTTTATTAGGAATCTTGCAGTCATTTATCTTAATTATTATCACTTCTTCATGCAGTTTTTTTGCATAATAATCAAAAATGTCTAAATCTTCATATCTCTATTTTTTATTATCAGTTATTATAAATGGTTTCTCCTGCTGACCAAAGACATAATTCTCAGGTATACAACCTTTATTTTTAAAAATCAATACCTCTTTTCCTTTTCCTTTGTTGGACAAACTGTAATTTATATAGAAATCTTTCATTGTAAAGTCATTATAAATTTCTTTTATTTTATCTACACTATCGTAACTAATCACCCAATCACAATCAACACCGCTCCTTATACATTCGGATAACGCAACATGATCTTTGGATTTAAAGTGATTTTGGTATAATAAGCTTCCTTTATTAAAATATGGTGGATCAAAATAAGCAAAAGCTTTATAATCATATTTAGGAAGATAATTATTTACGAAGGATTGAATATCTTTATTATATAATACGATTTTATTTCTCACTGTGGAAATATTCTTTATTTTTTGAATTAGTGTTTCTTTGTTAAATCTACAGTCAATTTTGTAGGTTCCTTCTTGACCATATCCGCCAATCGGACCAGCTGATAATATACCCGAACGATTCGTCCTATTTAAAAAAAATGTTGCAAATCCATATTCAAAAGAATATTTATATGATTGAAGATAAATAGCTTTTTGCTTTCTCCATTCTACAATTGTAACCGGTACTACTTCAATCATCTGAATAAAACGATCTGTTTCTTCAAGTATTGCCTTCCAAAATGAATATATTGCTTTGTCCTTATCATTAATAACAATTCTATTGACATCTCCATTTATAAGAAGCTGCAAGCCAATACTCGCACCTCCAGCAAAAGGTTCAATATATGTACAGTCATCAATTTTTAATTGTATTATAATATCCTTAATTAAATTATACAGACGTGCTTTTCCACCAGGATATCTCAATGGAGAATAATTGCTCATTACCTCACCTCTGCACAATTATATCACAAACAATTGAATTTGGCCATAACTAATGAATGGTTTCTTTATATATTATCATATTTTTATTTTAAGCATGCAAAAACAAAACCTTTATGCGCTTTAAATATACTTTTAAGAGATTCTGAGCTTGGATAAGATTCGGTGTTATGCACATACCCATTAAAAAGCAATCTTAAATTATTAGCTTCTTTCATAATGGCTGAATGATCACTATTGTTTAATTCTTTTCTACTGCGTAATAAATTAGCTGACATTTTTAAACTATCTTCAAAAGACTTTTCAGTTAAATCTTCATTTGACGTACGTTCGACATAATACTTTGCGGATAATTCAAATAAAATTCTAAGTAAAGCACCACAAGAATTTGGATAATCATCAACATCTAATTCTTTTAGCTCCCTAATTATTCTATTTATTCTTACGTTATTTGAACGAATATTTAATTGCCGTGGAATAATTGTTCTACATCCATTAAATATATCCTTATTATTCTTACGGTTAGATTCTTCTTTATCTTCACTTTTATAACCACACTCTTCATTAGTTGGGTTATCAACTTCATTAATTGGAGGATCAACTTCATTAATTGGGGGATCAACTTCATTAATTGGGCAATCAACTTCATTAATTGGGCAATCAACTTCATTAATTGGAGGATCAACCCCATCATGGAGTTGATTGTTTGAAGCGTCCGATAACTCCAAATTTGATGTTTCGATTATATTCCTAAGAGGTTCCTTCGTTTCATTATAATCAGAATCCATAAAGTTCTTTTGAACATTTTTTGACTGTGTGCCATAAAGCTCTTCAGAAATCTCATTGAAAAACTGGTCTATCTTTTCTTGATCATAAACAACACCAACTGTTTTTCCCGCCAATCGAGTGTGGACACATTTCATTTTAATTTTAAACTCTTCTATATTATCAATTGGTACTAACAGCTGACTTCCAGATTTATATATGCCTAAAAACTCCAACCCAGATGGGCGTAGAATTCGTTCCCAATTTGTTTTAGTAATTGATGTGATTTGATCATACTCTAATACTTCATAATTTTCTAATTGGGCCCAAAAATCCAAAAGCTTACTTTCGCCTTTTATTTTTTGCGAAAACCTTTCTTTTTGAATTGAATGCCACTCTACAAGACCTTTGCCCTTTTGCTTTCCAGAATGGCGAATTTGTAGCCAATGAATTAAGGCTTGATCAATTTCATTTTTAAAAACGTAAGCCTCAACAGATTCAATTTCTATGTATTTCATTTTTAATTTTCTAAACTCATTGTAGATTCTCAAATTATAATTTGAAATTAACTCTGGATT
Source organism: Oscillospiraceae bacterium (assembly GCA_049298835.1). Taxonomy (GTDB): domain Bacteria; phylum Bacillota; class Clostridia; order Oscillospirales; family Ruminococcaceae; genus Paludihabitans. The sequence goes on along the minus strand of JBAQWI010000147.1, from coordinate 4,865 downwards.
ATTTAATATCTTAATTACAGTAACTCTCCGATTACCTTCAGCGACAATAAACTTTCCTTCAAATGTTTCTGATGGATATACGGCAATTACATCTAAAGGACTAAGTCCGTGCTCAATTATATCTTCTGCCAATACCACTAACTTATCCTTTTGTTCACTGACCATTTTTTCAATTGCTTCATTCTCATTTTGGGAGTCTGTCAATCTAGGATTATCTAGTGCTAAATATAAGTCTTCAATTCTAATTCGTTGTCTCATTACACTTCCTCCTAATGTCAATAATTCAGTTGCATTTTACTATTATAATAATTTTTCATTAAATATATCCAATTAACACATAGTTTACACTAAATATCTTACAATATCAACAAATTTTACATATTCCTTCCATAAACGACAAAAAAGCCACCCCAATACCCACTAAGGTAAAGGAGTGGCTTTCATCATCTCTATTAAACTTTTCTGACTTCGTTGTATGCGCCCAACTCACTAATCTTCTTGCTACAATTGTCAGCATCAGCTTCACTCTTAAACTTACCAACCCATATGTAATGATACTCAATAACAGGAGCAACCCACTTTATACCCAATGTCCTCAAAATGCCTTTTGCGGCAGCAATACCCATTGTGGTTTGCTCTGCTTGGGTGTCGATGATTTCAACGTCCTTAGTGTCTACAAATGCAAACTCGCAGAGCACAGAGGGACACTTTATTTCTCGAACAAAGCCAAACCAATCTTTACCCACAGAGTTTGTTTTTGTCTTTACTCTCCTGCTGTTCTGTCCAATACCGATTACTTCACGCTCGATGTTATCGGCCAGCATTTTGGCGATTCCACTTGCTTTTTTAAAGTAAGCCTCAAATCCGTCACCGCCCCCAGCATTGTTGTGAAAGTCGATTGCAAGGTCTGGGTTAAAGTTATTGCACTCTTTTATTTCGCCCTGTAGGCTATCATTTTCGTCCTTATAGCGTGACACGAGAACTTGTATACCGTGACGTTCAAGTTCTGCCCTAGCCGATAATGCAATGGCAAGATTTAAGTCTTTTTCATAGATGCCATTTAAACCAATTGCACCGCTATCCTTGCCACCGTGCCCTACACCAATAAATACTTTTTTACTCATGCTGTTTTACCTCCTTTGTCGCTTTTATATTCTTGTACACCTCAAATGCTCCTGTGCTTGCTAGACCACTTGCTAGTCCGCCTAGAAGGATAATAGGAGTAAACGCCCACGCATTGAGCCACACGTTTATAAGCACTCCCAATGCCCCCATAATAAGCGGTATGTATTTGTTCACCTCTTTGCTTGGCACTACGTTTTTGATGATGTAGCCTATGCAAAGACAGATTGCCATAACGACTACGACTATATATTCTTGTAAAAATTCCATAATTAAGCTCCTTTTTCTAAATCACTAAGGCGATGGTTCATCACCTTAATTTGTTCTTCTACGACTGGTAATCGACTAGCAAAATTATTATGCTTGTCAACTTTTTCTTCAAGCTTTTTAATTCGATAGTTCGATAGCCTGTTAGCCATCATAATTCCTAGGATTGAACCGAACGTAGTTCCACAGCAAGCGAGTAATGCAACGGTGATTTCTGTGTTCACATTATTTTACCTCCTGTTTATTTGATAATATAGACGGAATTTATGCCATAGCAACCACAGATGAAATGAGTTCTTCAACAGGGAATGAAAAAGCGTGTTTAGCCCACGAGTTAGGACATTGTGAAACAGGAAGTCTCTATAACGAGTACACGCCATTTGACATAATTGATAAACACGAACGTACAGCAAACAAATGGGCAATAGAAAAGCTCGTCACAGAGGACGAGCTTCACGATGCAGTGCGTATGGGTTACTCTGAAATGTGGGAACTTGCAGAATACTTTGACATACCTCAAGAGTTTATGCAAAAGATAGTATACTATTATGAGGGGTTAGAATGGTAGCAGTACACAAATAAAAATGCCCTCCTAGTACTCGAAATACTAAGAGGGCGCGCAGACTAAATATTGACTTTTCACAGGTAACAACACTATAACTCTGCCCTTTTATTTTACTATAATCGGGTGCTAAAGTAAAGGAGTATTTAACATGAAACGTACTACAACAGCTGTATGGATGGATAATCATAAACGTTGGCAAATAAACGTACAAAAGGATTGTGAACGTAGGTCTTTTTATTCTTCTACACCAGGGCGTGACGGTAAACGTGAATGCCATAGAAAAGCGGATCAATGGCTTGACGATAATATTACAGATCAAAACGTAAGGTTTTCAACATTATATAAAGAATACGTTGAGAACTTAAAGCTTACCACCTCAAAAAGTAATTGGAGTAAGATAGATTGCGACGGACGAAACTGGATTATACCTGTAATAGGTAAGAAAAAAATATCTTCCTTAACAGAGCAAAACCTGCAAAGCGTAATTGATAAAGCGTATGCAGCAGGACTTGCTAAAAAAACGTTGTCTAACATTAAAGCTGTCCTTACAAGTTTTATGAAGTATTGTCGCAGAAAAAAAGTTAGCACGCTGCTTCCAGAAAACTTAAATATTCCTAAAGGCGCAAAAATTGGGGAGAAACGCATTTTACAACCAGATGACTTAACCAAGTTGTTTACTGTGGACACCACTATGATGCGAGGAAAACGAATAGAGGATAAGTATATTAACGCTTACCGCTTTCATGTCTTAACAGGGTTGCGCCCTGGTGAACTCATGGGTTTAGAATGGACAGATATTATTGGTAATATGGTATATATCAAGCGTTCCATTAATCAATTTAGGGAAATTACAAAGGGAAAAAACAACAATGCAATTCGGCACTTTGCCCTTACGGATATAGCACAGCAAGTCATTCTGGAACAAAAAAATATTAGTAAAACAAATTCAGTGTTTGAGATTGAACGGCAGCAAACTTATGCAAAATATTGGGAGCGTTATTGTGCGGCCAATAATATTCCACACGTATCGTTATACGAAATGCGACACACATTCGTTTCAATAGCAAAAAACCTATCCAGTGGACAAATACGTCCCCTAATAGGGCATAGCAAAAATATGGATACTTTCGGCACATATGGGCATGAGATGAAAGGTGAATTGCAAAATACAGCACAGCAACTTAACGGTTTATTTTACGATATTTTAAAAAGTGTGTTATAAAGTGTGTTATTAAAAATAGTAAAACCCTGCAAACATAGTAGTTTGCAGGGTATTTTTTGGCGGAGAGTTAGGGATTTGAACCCTAGGTCGGCTCATCACCGACACGAAATTTCGAGTTTCGCACCTTCGACCACTCGGACAACTCTCCATATTAATGCACAGTATAGTATACTATAATATTATAACTTAAATTGCGTTTGTTTGCAAGCAATTGTTATTTATTTATGTAACCAAAGCACTCTTTATGAATAAAATGGTAGTAGCGATATTTTCTATACAAAAATATTTGCTATTGAAAACATATTGTTTGAATAAACTTTAAAGCGAAAGGTGGCTTAGGGCAGAGGTGCTTTTCTTTATTAATCTGGTTAGCATCATGCTCCTTAAATATGGAAAATCAAAAGACATTGACCGATCTTAAAATTGGTCAGATTGGAAACGTGCTAGAACTACTATCTAAGGGAAGTATGAGAAGAAGGTTGCAAGATTTAGGTGTAATTGAAGGAACAAAGGTTGAATGTTTACACAAGAGTCCAGCTGGAGATCCCATTGCTTATCTTATAAGAGGTGCAGCAATTGCGTTACGTTCAGAGGATTCAAGCAACATATTAGTTTCCATTTAATGAAATATAACATATAAACTTATTTTAAGATAAGATCAAAATTGGTCTTATCTTAAAATACAAATTGGAGGTAGTTTTTAATTGGGATTAACATCTAAGCCTAAGGCTAAAGGGCTCTTTTGTATTGACAGCGCTCTATCAATACAAAAAGAAAAACCCACCGACAGAATCATTGCTCTTGCTGGAAATCCAAACGTTGGTAAAAGCACAGTTTTTAACGAACTAACTGGACTAAATCAACACACTGGAAACTGGCCTGGTAAAACAGTTAGTACAGCAAAGGGCAATCACCAGTTCAATGGATTAACGTATGTTATTGTAGATTTACCCGGTACATATTCCCTGATTGCACACTCCGCTGAAGAAGAAGTTGCTCGAGATTTCATCTGCTTTGGCAACGCTGACGGTGTAGTTGTTGTATGCGACGCTACCTGCATTGAACGCAATTTAAATCTTGTTTTGCAAACGATAGAAATTACTCAAAATGTGATAGTCTGTGTTAATCTCATGGACGAAGCAAAACGCAAGAAAATATCAGTTGATATCAATCAGCTTGAAATAAATCTGGGTGTCCCAGTTGTGTCGACGAGCGCAAGAAGTGGAAAAGGACTCAAAGAACTCATGCATAATGTTAGTTCTATTCATATTCCAAAAGAAAATCTCACTCCAATTACAGTGAGATATATCAGACCGATTGAGAATGCAATTGCCATTGTCGAGCCTGTTATTGCTGATAAACTTAACAATAAATTAAACTCACGTTGGGTGGCGCTAAAACTGATTGACTCAGATACCACCCTTAAAAATTCTCTTTCAACCTTTCTAGGGTTTGACATTACAGTAGACAATGATGTAAGGGTTGCCGTGGAAAAAGCGCATGCTCTACTTGAATCAAATAACATAGAACAAGAAAATATTAAGGATAAGGTGGTATCCTGTTTGGTGCTCACAGCGCAAGGAGTTTGCGAAGAAGTTGTAACCTGTGAACACTGTAAAATTAACACCCGCGACCGAAAACTTGATAAGATTCTAACGAGCAAATGGACCGGTATTCCAATTATGATTG
>JBAQWI010000146.1:0-7057 GCA_049298835.1 Oscillospiraceae bacterium | reverse complement strand
GTGCAGTTCTTCATATTGCCAATAGCGTTCGCTATAGTGGCTACATCATATTTCCTTTGAATTACCTCAGCGAGCGGATTGTATTTGGCATCTACTTCCTTATATTTTATGAATTTTTCAGCTTTAAACGCTGCTATAGTATCAAAATACAAATCATCTTCTAACGGGCTCCAGGAAGCATTATTAATCATTTCTTCCCTGTATTTGCGTTCCTTATAACATTTCCTATTACAGTCCTTATCAATTGCCTGTCTTTCTTCCGTATATTTTTTATAGATAGCTTCTATCTCTTTAAAACACGCAGTATATTCATCTTCTTTATAATCAGCATTTATTAATTTCTTCTGAATGATTTCCGCTTTATTATTAAACTCTCTCGCTATTTCATTTATTAGATCCAACAGACTTTTCTTTATTGTTTTTGACACACTATCCAATAGCCCAAAGGTGTATTGGTATTGCCCCAGCACAACATCTGCTTTATTTTCCTTATACTGTAGAAAGCTTGCTTTTCTCCCATATTCCTTGCTAATGATTTCCATATCTTCTGAACTTGGAAAATACAATGTTTTAGGAGCATCTATTGCCACCATTGCATTGTAGAGAACGGTGTATATGTCCTTTTCATTTTCATAGAATCTCTGTCTAATATGCTCTCTATGCTGCTCACTGGCGTTATAAGTTGTAATCCATTCGCCATTCTCTACTTTGTCTTGAAATAGTTTCTTTTCTTCCTCATCCAGGCTCATATTTAGAATAAATTTCTCATTAATGGTATCGTAATAATCGTATGTTTGCTGACTATCGGAGTTGATGCTGGCACTCTTCAAAGCAATTTTCCCGATTAGATTTCCTGAAGCTCTGTAGGTTGCTAAGAATCTATTTTCCGAATTATAAACCATTAGTTCCTTATGTCCGTCATCTTTGTTGATAAAATATTTGCTGTCTTCAGGAGTTACCACAGCATTCTGGATAATATCTGAGTCTATGACGGTGCAGGCATCGCCATCACAGTCTGCTGAACTCATAAGTGCAAGAATGTCACTTTTCTGATTGAAATAGATTAGTTCCCGGCAAGAACTGAAGTAGTTATCAAAAAAGGCACTCCTTACAAATTTCACATTATGAATTTCGCTGTATGCACACAGGGGGTTCCTGGCGATTGTTCTTATATCTCCGTGGTTACAGTCAGCACTAAAAAACTGTCCGGTCTTAAGTCCATTTTCACCCTGGTCACGATTCATAGCAAAGTTCATATAGGAGATGGGGTCAATGGCGATATATTGATATTTAGCCTTTGCAGTAACCTTCCCACAGGCGAGTTCCCTGCATTTTTTCTCTATAATCTTAGCTAAATTGTTTTTGACGTATTTCAGGTGGATAAATTCCTCAGATACATTGAGTAGCTCTTCACATTTGGTAACCACATTGGAGGTGGTATGCGCTACTTCCTCTTGAAATTCATCGCTGTCTTCATTATCACTTGTAATGATATTTTTGAAGAATAACCTTATGGTATCGATATTAATCAGCCATTCATCTTTGTCGCTGTTCTTTTCAAAAGGTTTCAGTATTTTCCGGTAAGCCCTTACATCTTCTTTTAATAATTCAATATAATCTTTTTTGCTCAATGCCAGGGCTGTGAGCAATTGGTAGTTTAATCTTCTGTAGTCCTCAATATCCTCATCGCTTTTATTTACCTTGGTGACGTAGAGCTTTCCGATTATTTCTTTATATTTAGGGTCTACACTAGCAATCCTTTGCTTATAAGTCCCCATATTTTCATTATTATCAAGTTTATAATACTTGGCCAATTTAACCATTGACTCATTTAACAGCATTATATTTTGAGTTACCAGCTGCCACTCATTCCACATATCCAGCAGATAAAATTGATCATCAACTTTTTTGCAGTAATCGGTGTCACCTTTATAGAAAACACTCAAGTATTTAATAATGTTGAACTTCGTGATCATGCCTTTGATGCCGATTCCATAACCTCTGATAATTGCAAATTCAACTGGATAGTCTAGTCCAAGGTCATTTTGTATCTGATTAAACACCCTCGGAGTAGCAATTGCTCCGCCATCGAACACGTCAATATCATCATTGAAAGGGTAATCAACCAAGTTATAATTCACTTGGTCTTTCATATCACCGTTCTTATCTTTGACTTGCTCCGTGAACTTCTCTATTGTTTTGTAATCCTTAATAATATGAAATGTCGGTTGCGGCAATACAATAAAATCCGGCATATCTCCGGCCATATGACAACTACTAACCCCAAGAGAAAGGCGGCTGAGAACGTCCTTATTTATACAGATCTCAACTCCGCTCGCTTCTATTTCCTTAAATTTACCCAGAGATATTAAATACTCAAATTCTGTAGAAAAGGTGTAAAAATCTTCCCTGATAAAAAATGTTTCACACCTACCCCTTGCATTCTCTTGCTTCATACCGCCTGGGGTTGCAAACCAAGCAATATATTTATTGTTATTAAAGGTTAATCCATTGTCCCATTCATCTTTTGCTTCTTCCTCTGTATCGGGAAGCATCACTTTTATTATTTCTTCTATAAGATGCCCGTTTTCTATCTTTATGTTCTTGTAACATTCGAAGGCGAGCGTAAGAAAGCTTTCTGTTAATGTTATTGTATTATCTTCAAAGTTTTCAGAGGTTATTATCCCGTCTTTAACGCTTGATCTTCCAAAGCTATGGATTTTAATTTGTTTTTGCTTCATCAATGTTGACCCCCGTATATTTAAAAGAACTGAAAGTACAACCTTCAGTTCCCGTTATTTTCCTGCATAAGTATTATATCAATTATATATACATTATTCGCCACTATGTTCTTATGATAATTAACCAAGATAAATATTCTCATTATGCCATTCCAGATAAACCGGTTCCGGCAACTGTTCTTTGCAATCAGGTAAAATAATCAATTTACTGCCATGGTGGGCATAGTATTCTTTTCCATTGCCGAAATCTTCTTTTATTCGATGACTTACTTCTACGGTAAGATTCTTATCTATAGTAATATATCCTCTATCAAACAACGCATGAAAATCTCTTCTCAGAAGCAATCCATTGTTGATTTCATGAGGCCCCTCCAGACTGTATGGTTTAATATGTGCTGCTTCAAGAACCGGCAAGGTTTTTTCGCCTGTAATAGCACATCTACGATGATAAGCATCTGTAATAAGCACCTTGAATGCACCCTGTCCAATTCTCGGCTTAATCATTTGTTCTTTCCCATAACGATTTTCAGGACTTTCCATTACCACAGGTTGAACAATATTTTGATATCGAAGCTTTTCCTGCACTTGCTTATATAGCTGCAATCCGGTCAATTCTCCGGTATTATATATTTTACCTTGAACAATCCCACGACCCCAGTCATGGGGAACCGGTATCCAATCACCTTCATCAAAATAAAAAGGCATAGATAATATAATGCATCCGATGCATGGATCTGGGTCAGATAAACGGTTAGTTTTCTTATATTTATAAACCCTATTATTCAATTCCACAAGACTCTTGGCACCATTGGCAATTCCGAATGCCTCCCAAGCCAATGAAGCTGGTAAAATGGAGAACTTCAGAAATAATCCGCCGCCAACAATATAATCTTGGGGGCTGTGAAGCTTGAACAGAAAAAGATCGCCTTCATTCAGAGCCTTAAAGTTGGTTCGACCACCAGGCTTCCAAAAATTAACTTCATCACAGTTGGCCTGCTTTAAAGTATTAAACCAATCAAAATCCGTTATCCCCACATACATTTTCATAATATTTCGCATCCCTAACTGCTTCTTAAAACAAATGCTCACATGATTGTTATTAAGCCATAGATAAAATTGCATTTTGTTTCCTAACCAATATGCTGATTTAAAACCAGCCCTTCTTGCGTTCCATTTGGATATAAATAAATCAGCCGTTTTCTGTAAAACGACGGGTTCACATCATGAATAATGCTATGATGGTTCGGGCATACAATAAGTTGGTTATCTGAATCGTTATTAAGGCTGTGTATAAAGTAGTCGATGTGGTGTGCCTCTACGATATGCGAATCATATTTTTCGCCAATGCTCTTGCCACAGATTTGGCACCGGTAGTTATACAGTAATTTTAAATTATCACCAATCTTTTTATTAAGTTTACGAATTTTAACTATTCGCTCTGTCTCGAATATTGTAGAATTCTCATCAACCATATCATAATTGAAGCTCGCTTCCAACACGCGCTCTGGCTGGTTTTTCACAAGTTTTTTTAGAGCATAAATATCGTCGGCTACAATCGTTTCAAGTAAATATGTATCCTCATACTCCGTCGTATATATTGCCAGGTATTCCTTGCAATCATCTGGCAAACGAATCATGGTTCTGTCAACGGCATCCCGTATTTCCCTTTTTTCAGAAATAAATCGATAACTCTTCGTAAAATATGCCTTTAATGCATTGGAAAGTTCACTATTGGGAGAATACCTGATTTGCAGTGTATCCCTCTTTCGGTTATGTTTTGGATCAAAGTTTACATTTGTTATCTTAGCTTTGTAGCTCCTTCCATCCAGATACATTGTTATATTTTTCGATTCACCTCTAGGCAGAAACTTACCCATAATCCTGCCAAAGACTACTTGATTTTCAACAGGCAAAGTAAGCCCTTCATGTAATAATGACCAGTCAACCTCTTTTTTGTATACGTAATTTTCTGTTGTTAACACATAACACCACCTCTTATATAGCTGGTTGCTTCCAGTCTCTTCTATTACACTTAGAAGTGAATTCCGTTAAAATAACGTAGAAAGCTTATTTTATGGTTTTGGAAACGTAAGTTAAAGTTTGATATAATCAATTGCTTCTGACAACTGATCATTTATTGAATCTTTATCATATTCAATTTTATAAAGTAATTCTGCAATCATTTTTCTTAGCTGCCCTATATTAGTGGCAAGATAACCATCCATTTGTGCTCCGGTCTTTTCATAAATTCTACCATCTTCAAGCTGTTGAAGCTTATTTTTGATATTCTGTATCTCCCGACTGTATTTTCCGGTAATATCAACCTTTTTATCAGACATCTTGAACACCCCTTAAAATGATTCATAAACACCACTTTGCTTGGTATTATAAATATGCCTTTATTCTAAGCTTTTGCTTTTCTGTATCGCTCTCTTCCTTCTCAAATATTGTTGAGTATACCCCATTAATCAAATTATCCTTAATGCTAACAGTTTTAAAGTATGTTGCGTTATAACTATCATTTATAACATCATCGCCTTCTTCAAAGAACTCATCGTAATCATCGGAATAGAATTCAAACACGGTATAAATATCGCTATTATCGGCATTCAACATCTTCTTTATTAATTGGCTGATTTCACTTTGATAATCACTTGGATGATTTATGTTCATTTGTTCATCAACATAAAGTCGATTTCCGGTAAAAAATGAAATATTGTCTAAATACTTGTTTTGGATTTTGTCTGAAATATAGCTTAGATCTAAATAGTTCAGAAAGCACATTATATTAACCGCATTTGCACCGATAACATTTCTATATGAATAATTCTCCCTTGCTGGGGAATTGGTTGCACTTTCAATGGATTGATACCAATACTTAATGGCATTATCAATTTCACCTTTGTAAGCAGATAAGTTGCCAAGTTGGCCTAAACAAATCATTTTTGTAAAATTTAGTCTTTTATCCTTGCTACTTTTCAGTGATACTATGTATGATAAGCTCTCCTCCATCAAACTAATATATTGCAGCAAATCCCCATAGGTTTTGATTCTATTCATATACTGAGTTTCCTCGAAAAGTTTTGAGATAAGCTTTACCCTTAATCTTATATTTTTAGGATCATTTATCATTGCTTCGTAAATATAATAGGTTTCATCATCCTCCTCAAAATACTGACCAGCACTCTTGCTGTTTACCGAGCCAATTGTCCCATTAATAGGTCTAAATGTATTCATATCATCTGGGTCACTTTTTAATAAATCGTAATACGCTTTCACTAGCTCAAATTGTTGTTCAATCATTACAAATAAATCGTCGTTAACCCGAACAATTAGCATTTCTCCATCATCGGTATTCTGTAAAAATTCATAACTTGTTTCTCGAACAACACATCTATTAACATATTTCTGTTCGTCATCTTCATAAACAGTTATGTCATATCCATTTCCGAATAGCTCCAGCGTCGCAATGAATAGTTGATCTTTTTCACTGTCTTGATAGTAAACTCTGCCGATTTCAATATGTTCCTTCTGGTTTTCATGCTCATAATTTAATGAATCCATCTCCCCCACTCCTTTATACTACTATCTTGCCGCCGGAATTTTTGACCCTGCCGGTTTCAATAAGGTATTCACACGCTTTTTGCATAGCCTGCGATATATTACCACCAGTTCTATTAAATCCAAACATACGTGCAGTTGCCACATATAGAGCATCTTGAGCAATGCCAAAGCTCTTGCTTGCAATTTGAAACATTGCTTCAGCAAGTTCATCGGTGCTTAAGTAGTTAATCTTGCGTCCAGTATCGCATGCTTGTGGAATACGAACCGGAACCTTATTAGTATCTTTTATCCAGCAAAAGTCGCCCCTACGTTCAACAGAATTGTTGAGCTTATTGTTTATCACATACTCCGCAGAATTCCTTACTTTTACCGTTGCTTTTTGGTTTCCAAACAGGGGGGCAATTCTCTTACAGAGAAATTCAAAATGTATTGGGTATTCCTTTTGGACTACATGGTTAATAACTTTGGCAAGATATATAGTATCATCTGGATGCCTATCAATCTCATATACATTTGTTTCTTCATAATAATCAAACCCATACGGATTATCGTCTAGAGCTTCATCACCGCTTGATTGCTCTATAGAACCTTCGATAGTTAAAAACTCTTCCTGAGAAATAATGATTTCCTGATTATCGTTATGGTTTCCAAAAATAAAATCATCGCTCACATATTCGGATATTGCTTTCTCAACAGCTTCAAGTAGCTTCTGGCCTTCAGTTACGGAGTCTTTTATCCAGTCTGTTGACCAT
>JBAQWI010000145.1:0-1956 GCA_049298835.1 Oscillospiraceae bacterium | reverse complement strand
TGCCTGTGTGATTGTAGTGTGTAGTGGTGGCTCCGTTATGCCATCGTTTAAATCATAATTAAATATTTAATAAATAAATGTAATCTGCCTTATTATATTGTTGTAATAAGCTTAACTTAATAATAGAATTGATCTGTTTGACTATGTTTAAACTTATTCTTAATTATATTTGTCGCCCCTGTCGCCCCATCGTTTTACTTACATATATAAAAATTATTTGAAATATTCAATTGGAAACTTCTGTTCTTATTATTTGTCACTCTAGTCTCTTGGTGAATTCATCCAATGGAATGTTTACCCAACAAAATTATTCTCGAGAAAGACCTTAAAAATTACTTAGAAAAATTAAATTTCACACTCTGTGTGCGTATTCATACTTAATCTCCATATATAAAATTACTCTCACTTAATTGCTAACTCTCATATTATGTGCAATGTAAACACATATTAATTTCTTACCCGATGTCTATTTCTACAACAGCAAGAATTAATTAAAATTGATCACGAAATTGTGGTCCTTGTGAATTCTATTGGAACCGTTTATACGTGGAAAACCCGTCTTTTCATTTTGATCTGGGGTTTGCATAATAATGTATGCGCCCCCCACATGGTTTCAAAACGTGTGAGCCTTCACGTATGTCTAAAAATTAGATGGTACGTATTAATAACATAGCTAGTACTAGCCTTATATTTGTCGAAGCCCTGTCGATATCATAAGCTTATTAATGTGATAACACAAAATTAGAATCGATCAGGCGGTTCCCTTATTTTCACGAATTGTACATGTATGTTTACTTGTGAACGCGCTTCTGGTTCTCCAGTGTATTACGTACTGCTGAGTCGACCAAAATTTTGCTTCACCTAATAAACTGATCTTTTATACAATACATGTCGTTTCTCTGATAATAATTCTGTCTCAATATTATAATTATTATTATCTTCTCATGTCTAATTGACATAAATTGCCTATTTTATAGGTATTTTAAACTGTTAAATCTTGGTTATGCATAACCCTTATAAAAATAAATTCATTATATAATTAATCATTAGCAAAAATTCATAAAAATGCTGGAACTCAAATTAACTCATAAATGTTCCGCTGTAAATAACTCTGCTGTCGTTTGACAGTCCTCATTAGTTGTAAATCAAACTAAATAATCATTAATAACAATAGGTAATTGTAGCCTATTAAAATGTATTTTTCAAGCTTTGCTTGGAAATCATGTAATAAATCGAACTTCATGTTGCCGTGTATCTCTGAATGGATACTCAACCAATAAAATAAAATTGAACTTTTGTGCCTTTAAGTGGACACATCCATTGTTCCTTGTAAAAGTATTGTTAACTTGAACTGTTTGTTTCCCTTGAAGGATTGTCTGTTTAGACTCAAAACAAATTATAATTAAATTGAAAATCCTGTGTTGACCTGGCTTGTAAACTAAGCTCGTCATACACGTATTTGTAAGTCTGTCTTACAACGAATAACTTAAAATTTAATCTGAAAAATATGGTCTTCTCCTTTCTCAAGTGACTATTAAAATCGAGTTAGCTGATCTCATGGTATTAAAATTATTAAAATCGTAATTCTTATCTTTTCACTGAAATATATATATATATATATCTGACCTCTGCTCTTATGATCGTGCTATTTATAGTACGTATGTTTTGTCTTCTGTCTGAAATTACCAAATCTGTGAGCATTCCTCAGAAGTCTTGTCTGTAAAATAACTGCTTGGTCACTCTGCTTCTCTGTCTAGTCGATGCGCCCAGTCATTTCTGACGTGTCCGAAAATATCGCCTAGTCCATATTTATGTCCAAATTTTCGTGTTCTTAATCAATCGTCTTTTATACAGACTTCTGCGTCTAAGCCTTGCGAATTTTCCGTCAAATACTAAAATAAGATTGTTGTGTTTCAAAAAGAAAAATTCTATTGTTTTTCGGTACCGTTTAGATGA
>JBAQWI010000144.1:0-2984 GCA_049298835.1 Oscillospiraceae bacterium | reverse complement strand
AAAGACACTCCATATGGAGTGTCTTTTTTATGGTTTTAGGATAATTTATGTTGTTTTATTCTCTTACTATCTGTTAAAAATACAATAGCAGTTGATATAATAACTGAACAGGTGGTACTAATTAGCGTGGTGGTAAACTCCTGAGCCATAGGCCAGTAAAAGGAAAATGCATTAAAAATTGCATGACACAAAATACACAGCCAAACGCTTTTCGTAACATGATAAATTGCAGAAATTGCAAAGGAAAATCCAAAAACCATAATAGAAAAAAAGATAAAGTTCATTTCACTTTGTCCGGTTCCTGCAACAAAAAAGAAGGGAATATGCCACAGAATCCAAATTGTGGCTGTAATTGAACTTGCAACAAAGAAAGAAAAACGCTTTTCTAAAGTAGGATGTAAGATATATCTCCAACCAAGTTCTTCTAACCCACCATCCAATATGCAAGGTATTATCATAAGCAATCCCATATACCAAGCGACGTCACTTCTTGCTTTTAACATAAGGGCTGGAAAAATATATTGAAGAAATAACAATGAAAAAACAAGCCCATAATATAACGGCTTTTGCTTTATCGCAAAAGCTGTTTTGGCAAATTCTTTTAATCCACTTACCAACCCACTTTTTTTCAATATGAAAAATGACATTATGGTAGGTGATAGCGTACTGAGTATATATAATAGCATTCCTAATGGTGTGTCAAAACCAAGTACGTTAAAATTGTTAGCTATTATCATGATAAACAGTAAGAGGTATGTCAAAGAAAATGTTGCTACTAAAAAATTAGTAATTTGTCGTTTGTTGACAACCAAATCAATTCCTCCCATCAGTAGATAAGACACTCCACATGGAGTGTCTTATCTTGCTCTTTTTAACTAAATAACTCTAACTTTAATTACGCCTTCAATAGCACTTACCTTTGCAATAATGTCTTCGGTAATTTTTCCGTCAACATCAAGCATTGTATATGCATAATCTCCACGAGATTTGTTAAGCATATTCTCAATATTAATTTCTGTCAAAGCAGTTGAAATTTGAGAGATGATAGTTTTAATGTTTTTATGTATAATACAAACCCTAGGGAATTTACCCTTTGCAAGTATTGCCTCTGGAAGATTTACAGAATTCTTGATGTTACCGTTTTCCAAGTAATCAATAATCTGTATTGCCGCCATTCTTGCACAATTATCCTCTGATTCAGGAGTAGATGCACCAAGATGTGGGAAAGCTACTACTCCTTGGTGTCCAAGCATTTCGTCAGTTGGGAAGTCGGTTAGATAAACTTTTACTTGTTTTTCATTAAGAGCCTCAATCATATCAGTCTCTTCAACCAATTCACCACGAGCAAAGTTTAAAATGCGAACTCCACTTTTCATCATAGCGATAGATGATGTATTGATAAAACCTTTTGTTTCCTTATTACAAGGAACATGAATGGTAATAAAATCGCTGTTCTCGTAAATTTCTTTTAAAGAATTTGCGTGTATGATTGTTTGAGATAATCCCCAAGCGCCGTCAACGCTGATATATGGATCATAACCGTATACAGTCATACCTAGTTGCTCAGCAGCATTGGCAACCAATATACCGATTGCACCAAGTCCAATTACTCCAAGTTTTTTGCCCATGATTTCAGGTCCTACAAACTGAGATTTTCCTTTTTCAACAAGCTTTGAAACATCATCGCCTGAACCTTTTAGAGTCTTAACCCAGTCCATGGACGCTGCAACTTTTCTTGCAGACATCAGCAATGATAAAATTACAATTTCTTTTACAGCGTTTGCATTTGCGCCTGGAGTGTTAAATACAACAACGCCTTTTTCTGAGCAATTCTCGATTGGAATATTGTTAACGCCAGCACCAGCACGAGCGATTGCTTTCACGCTTGCCTCTAGCTCCATGTCATGCATAGAAGAAGAACGCACCATAATAGCATCAGCGTTTGTTACATCGCTACCCCACGCATATTTATTACGATCGAAATTATCAAGTCCTGCTGGAGATATTTTATCTAATGTATTAATATTAAACATTTCTATACCACCTTTTGTTTGTATTATTTGTCCTCATTTTCGCTTTCGAGTTAGTTGTTTGCCTCAAATGCTTTCATAAAGGAAACTAGTTTTTCAATACCCTCAACTGGCATTGCATTATAGATGGAGGCACGCATACCACCAACACTTCTATGCCCTTTTAGGTTTACAAAGTCAGCAGCAATTGCCTCTTTGATAAATTTAGAATCAAGTTCATCATTTCCTGTGATAAAAGGAATATTCATAATAGAACGGCTACCTTTTTCAACAGTTGCCTTAAACATTGTTGAATTATCAAGAAAATCGTAAATCATATTTGCTTTTTTCTCATTAATTTCTTTCATTTTCTCTAGTCCGCCAATGTCATTCTTAATCCAATCAAGCACTAGCTTGCACATATAGATTGCATAGGTTGGAGGAGTATTATACATGGACTCATTTTCTGAATGAGTAGAATAGTTGAACATTGTAGGAGTGAAATCCATTGCATTTCCGATTAAATCTTCACGGATGATTACTACTGTTAAACCAGCAGGGCCCATATTCTTTTGAGCGCCAGCATACAAAATTCCAAACTTTGATACGTCAATCGGCTCAGACAAGATGCAAGAACTAACGTCAGCAACCAGTGGAACATTTCCTGTGTTTGGTAATGTAGAAAACATTGTGCCGTAAATTGTGTTGTTTAGGCAAATGTGGAAATAATCTGCATCTTTATCAAATTTGCTTTCATCAAGTTCTGGTATGTAAGAAAAAGTCTTGTCAGAAGATGATCCAACAACATTGGCTGTGCCATATCGAGCTGCTTCTTGGTGTGCTTTTTTTGCCCATTGACCTGTGATTACAAAATCAGCCTTGTTACTTTTATTCATTAAATTCATAGGAATCATTGCAAATTGAGAGGATGCACCGCCCTGTAAAAACAACACTTTATAGTTGCTAGGGATATTC
>JBAQWI010000143.1:0-2696 GCA_049298835.1 Oscillospiraceae bacterium | reverse complement strand
GGCTAGTATAAAAGCGATTGTAGAGGCAGAAACTGATCTCTAAGGTTTGCTTTTCACTAGCATTGCCCGAATATTTTCGACTTTCCAAGTTCTTTGCGGGCTAAGCAGTGTGTGCGAGATGAGATTTATCTTTTGAAAATTATTACCACTTAAGAGTTAAGAATAATATGAGTCCAGCATGTAAATACTTCATGGAATATTGGGAAGATTTATTTTCCGGTGTTTCATCTGCAATGCATTTAATGAAGTCTTTTAATCCTAGAGTGATAATTAGTGAGCTATTAGATGAAATTAATACTAATAAGCAAAATAATAAGGTTAATGAAGAGTTTTTCAAGAGAACTCTAAGTGGATATTTAAAGGCAGATCCTGTTTTACAGAAAAGCTTGAAGCTAAATATACAAATGATTTTAAAAGAGATGGATTTAACAAAGCATCGGCCTAGATATTTACCGAGTTTGTGTAAATCGACACTTAAAAAATTCCAAAACCTAGAGTATTTCCAAGATTGTGTTGATGAGTTAGTGAGCTTAACCAAAAAAAGCACATTAGAAAATGCTGATAAGGAAACCATAAGAATTATAGTCAACAGTCTCATTGTCGAGTTTCGTGAGGTTGGTTACGTTGATGATGAAATTCGTAAGATACCTGAAATTCTCTTTTCAAATATTAACTTTTATCCAGAGCAAGATTCAATAATATGGAATTATCCACATGATATTGTTTGTGCGGATTACAAAAATTTAGAGGAAAAAAATGTTTGGAAGGAAAAAATAAGAGTATTTGAATCAACATTAACCGAGATAGACTGGACTTCCCAGAATTCAGTAGACATTCAATAATGTCGCAACTGAACTGGAGAGTTACAAATGAAAGGTACAAGATACACAGCAGAATTTAAGGCTGAAGCAATCAAACAAATTACCGAGCGTGGTCATGGTGTTGTTGAAACTTCAAAGCGCTTAGGTATTTCAGATAAAAGTTTATACGCGTGGCTTAAACAAAGTCGTGATGATGAACTGCCCATTTCAAAAGATATCGTAGCACTCAAGCAAGAGCTCAACAGAATGAAAGCCGAGTTAAAGCGCACTACTGAAGAGCGAGATATTCTAAAAAAGGCCGCCGCGTACTTTGCCAAGCTGTCCGATTAAAGTCCGCATTTATTGATGAACACCGTGAGGCATTTCGTTTAGTCAGCATGTGCCGAGTGCTCAACGTGCATCGAAGTGGATATTACGCTTGGAAGTTAAAACCTTTATCTAATAGAGCGATAGAGGATGCAGCCTTGCTCGTTGAAATCAAGCGTTCCTATGAAGACAGTCATGGTATTTATGGTAGCCCGCGGATTCTCTATGATTTACGAGAAGCGGGCTTTGCCTGTAGTGAAAACCGCGTGGCTAAAATCATGCGTCATGCCAAGCTCAAATCAATTCGAGGCTACCGTAAACCCCGCTATAAGTCTGGAATGCCTGCGATGGCTGCGCCCAATCGGCTACAGCAAGTATTTACTGTGGCACAACCAGATGTTACGTGGGTAACCGATATTACCTATATCCGCACTTACCAAGGGTGGTTATATCTTGCGGTGGTCATTGACCTTTACTCAAGGTCTGTTGTCGGCTGGTCAATGAAGCCGACGATGGCAACAGAAATAGTATTAGATGCATTAACAATGGCAGTATGGCGAAGAAAACCACAACAATCTGTCATTATTCACTCAGACCAAGGCAGCCAGTTTGGTAGCGATGATTTTACTCGATGGTGCAAAGATAATCGACTGGAGCCAAGTATGAGTCGTCGAGGCAATTGTTATGATAATGCGGTTGCCGAATCATTCTTTAGCAGTTTAAAGAAGGAGCGCATCAAACGTAAAATTTACGCAACTAGGGAGGAAGCTAAATCAGAAATATTTGAATACATCGAAGTGTTTTATAATCGAAAACGTCGGCACAGCCATCTAAACCAACTGAGTCCGATGATATTCGAAAAGATGCAAAACGGAAGCTAAAAAACGTCTACGATATTCTGGGAAGTCCACCCTGTGGTGCAGCTAAGCCTTACAGACTTAATGTTATAAAGGAGTATAGATCATGGCAACATTAGAACAGAGATTAACTAAGCTAGAGGTTATGTCATTTAAGCCTAGCGATATTGTTACTAGGATTATGTGTAAGGGTGCCACGCCAACACCAGAAGAACAGGCGCAGATTGATGAGGCCGACAAACTAGGAGGCTTCGTTATAGTGCGGGCGATAATCTCACCATAACAACCAACTCACCTAAGACGTGAGTTTTTTATTGCTTATTTGTATATTGTGGATATGTTCTATAACATTGAATATTAGATTAACAAGCTGCAATTAGGATAATATGAAGCGCATTAATGTGGTTTTATTTTTAATCGGGCTGCAATTTAGCTTAGGAGTTATGGCGTATCCTATTTCTTATAAATGTACTTACTCCAAGTATTCAGATGAAAAGGGTAAACATAATTACACTGAAGCTTTCAAGATTGAGTTCTTGTGGGATAAATCTAAAAATACGGCATACATATTAGGCAATCTTGGAACGGATGAGGTGAAGGTGGTGGAAGGTGAGAAAATTGTTACCTTTATAGAAACAACACCAATAGGTAATGTGATGACTACATCGATTGCAAATAATGGCACATCTGTTCATAGCAGGCATTCTAGAGG
>JBAQWI010000142.1:0-2239 GCA_049298835.1 Oscillospiraceae bacterium | reverse complement strand
TTGCTTCTGCCACACAGCACATGCACCAGCCTACATAGTAATTAAGTATGCCAAGGGTAACTTACACAAATCAAATGAACCTTCAATGCATTTTCGTTTTTAGTAATTGGATATATAGACTGGACGTATTCCTGAGAAATACGCATCAAATCAAAATCAAATCAAAAAATCAGTTTATTGCACAAAACAAAATTACATCAATATATAACACAGTATTATAATTGTTGTGTACAAAGGGGTTGGAAGAAGCATAGCTTATGGGGTTTCCAGCCCCCTATACAGGATTGCTAACACGTAAATTAAAATGACGTCATTGGTGCAATTTAACAACAGCAGCAGAAATGATCAAATCACAAACTACTCACTACATAACAGGTTATGCTTTTGAGAAGACATGTAGTTCAAATTAGTTTGTAATAGGAAATACTATCAATCTTCAGTTATCATTGCAGTCATGAGTAAAATAATATTTCACTCTTTTTTTAAAAACATTTGCAGAGGGAGAATTTTTTATTTTTATTGGTAAGTTATTCCATAAAAAGGGGCCTTGAAATCGCACCGTAGACTGTCTGGATTTGGTCCTAGAATATGCTTTATGTATATCAGATTTATGCCTGGTGTCATGCGAATGGATTTCATCATTATAAGAAAATCTATAGATATCTGGCAACTGAAAATTCACAAGTTTAAACATATAACATGAGAGCTGACACTTATATATATCGAATACATTCATCAAATTTAGGTCTTTAAATAACCTTTTTGAGTGATCCTTGTATCCAGAAAAAGTTATTAGCCGGCAATATTTTTTCTGTACCTTAAATATTTTTTCCAAATCTGTAGTTCGTGCAGATGAACCCCACACAATATTGCAATAATTTATGTAAGGTTCTACAAGAGTTAGATATAACATTTTTGTTAATGTTTGTGGGATAATATGTCGAACTTTTGCTATTATACCTATTGTTTTTGATATTTTCGCTAGAACAACATCAATATGTAAGGTCCATTTGAGGTTACTAGATAATATAACACCTAGGAACTTAGTTTCATTTTGCCTCTCTATTGCAATGTTTTGAATTTTTATAGTAATATTTAGTTTTTTTGTATTATTATTTCTAAATATTATGTAAGACGTTTTTTTTATATTTAATGATAATAAGTTGGCCTGAAACCATTTTGATATATTTTGAAGCTCTTCATTGATTATTTGTTCCAATTCTTCAATAGATCTACCTGCTATAAACAAATTCGTATCATCCGCAAACATAATATTGCAAAACTTATTTAAGACATAGTTTAAATCATTAATGTAGATCAGAAACAAAATTGGACCCAAAATGGATCCCTGCGGCACACCGCATGTTATTGTCGACTGGTTCTAGAAGCATTTCTTAGTCAAAGTTAGGAACATTAGTATTTAACATAATTACAGTATGCTGAATTCGGCTAGCCTTGTTTTTGATGATAGCATAAACAAAATGGCCGCCAAATTGACAAAATTGATCACTTAAAAGGTAGACGGAAAGCAATTAGCTTGAACAAATTTTTGACAGAGTTTGACGAAATTTGACGGAATTTCAGCCATTTGACAGAATTTAACGGAATTTGGCGGAAATGTTGGCAGCATGACATCTAGCAAATAAAAACGATAATTTGCTTTATAAAATATAATTAAATAAGTAAGTACGTATTCATGTGGCAGACGCGGCGAAATGTAGGCTACTGTATGCAGTAGGAGCAGGGTTAGACTTAACTGTACAAACGGTGGCTCTAAGCGAATTTATAAATTTAGACGGCACGCGATATACTGTCACTGTGGCGAAACACAAGTTGGCAATACAAGGCGAAATTATATTGTATGATAATAAGAAATCGCTCGACGAAGAACAAACACGAAAGACAAAGATAATATTGATTTTGGCGCCTGTCTGCAACGATATTAACATGTGGGTCTCAGCGACTCGTTTATATTCATGGGCGTCCGGAGGGGGGGCGCAACGGGGCGTATTTGCAGCCCCTCGATTTTGGACACAACAAATTTAAAAACAAATTCCACAATTTTGGCTATAATTTTAAGGTGGATTTGTTGATAAGCTCATGATAACAAACCCACAATTTTCTCCACTTTGGATCCAAATTCTCTAAAAATCCATTGGCGGCTGGGGCTCTGCCCCAAACCCCGTTGGGGAAGCTTTTCTTGCTCCCCAGACACAAATAGCGAGGGGCTCTTCGCGCC
>JBAQWI010000141.1:0-1907 GCA_049298835.1 Oscillospiraceae bacterium | reverse complement strand
ATGGGTGGGCATCTATATCTGAATTGACTGAAACGATCGGCGTTAACAAACCCAGCCTGTACGTTGCATTCGGGAACAAAGAAGAATTATTTTATAAAGCATTACTGAGATATGCTTCTGGACCAGTAGCTTTTGTGAATGAAGTCCTGAAAGAACCAACCGCTCGTAAAGTCGCGGAGAGTTTTTTGGTAAGAGCTGCCGAATTTCTTACCAATCCACAGCATCCAAAAGGCTGTATGATCGTTCAAGGTGCTCTTTCTAGCGGCGAGAGTGCTGAACTAGTTCGAAATATTCCAATCAATTTCAGAAAGTCGTATGAAAGCAAATTGGAAGAACGTTATACAAAGGCGATAATAGATGACGATTTATCCAGCGATGCTAATCCTAAATGCTTAGCAAAGTATCTAGCCACCTTACACCAAGGCATGTCAGTTCAAGCAACTAGTGGCGCTACAAAAAATGAACTTTTGGATATAGCCAATATAGCCCTGAAGGTATGGCAATATAAATAAATAGCGTTCTCTTATGTAATGAAAAATGTCTGCAATGTGCCCCACTTTCTGTCCTTCGAACTCTAAAAAGCTTTCCAAAAAGCAGCCATTGAGAAGTTTAGGATAATCGTATCGACATAACCTGAACATGTTCAAAATATAGCATTTTCTTATCACGTCATTTTAGATGTACGAATAGTGAAGTGTAAATTAGTAATTGACCCGCCAAATGCATTTATAAATTATTTGTGCTTAGATTATTGTTTTGCTATTTTGGCTTGAGATTGCTTTTGAAGCGCTTCAGCTTGCTTTGGTTAAAATCCCTAATCTAGGAATTGTTGTCTTAATAATTAATTTTAAAGAAATTAATCATTCTTTGCGGCTATTTTGACAGACTTTATTTTCAATTACGATACAACTTTATTATTAGTAAACAACAGAACTGGAATATTGTTTTTATTATTGATAAATCCAATGTGTTTAATCTGCTTACTCAGTTGAACGGACTACTTAACAAATCAGCTGGTAATTTTAAGAAAGCCACGCGCAAGTATTGAGTGTGTTTCCTAAAATGCCGCATCTGTGCCAGTCGCTATTAACTACACGAAAACTTAAACAGAAATTATTTGGGAGAGGATGAAAAGATAAAGGCCACAAACTTAACACGGCATTTGCCGACTCTGCAGACCGGATGCGGGACGTTAAATTTATGACCTGAATTTAACTATAAAACTTTTATATTAAAAGTGAAATCACTTATTTGGCGGCGCATGAGGACGTTATTCGAGTCAGTATTCAAGAAATTACAGATTTGTTCCTGTTACCCTAGCAACTTCTTTTTCACGTTCAAGAATTGAGAAATAAGTTCAAAATATCCGTAATTAATTTAATTTGTCCTCATTTTGATACTTATCAAAAAATAAGTATGTTTCGGATATCAAATTATCCATAATATTAGTCATTTAAAGATAATAGGCATTGAAAAATAAATATTATTCAACCGTTACACTTTTTGCCAAATTCCTTGGTTTATCTACGTCTGTACCTTTTAACAGCGCTACATGATAAGAAAGTAGCTGCACAGGAATAGTATGCAATATAGGTGAAAGCACACCGACATGTCGTGGCGTACGAATGACATGCACGCCTTCAGATTCTTTGAAATGACTATCTGCATCTGCAAATACAAATAACTCGCCGCCACGCGCTTTCACTTCTTGCATATTAGATTTCACTTTTTCTAACAATGCATCATTCGGTGCAATCACAACCACGGGCATATTATTGTCCACTAATGCCAATGGGCCATGTTTAAGCTCACCTGCAGGGTAAGCTTCCGCATGAATATATGAAATTTCTTTCAGCTTGAGTGCGCCTTCTAAGGCGATTGGGTAATGGATACCACGTCCTAAAAAT
>JBAQWI010000140.1:0-2687 GCA_049298835.1 Oscillospiraceae bacterium | reverse complement strand
ACTTTGTGTAAAGGCGTTAAATGCAATGCCAAACCAAACGGTTTTGGACATTTGTTCAGCTCCAGGTTCAAAAGCCTTTACGATTGCACAATATATGCAAAATGAGGGTGAAATTTATGCATTTGATTTGTATGAGCATAAACTTAAACTAATCAACGATTCAGCAAAAAGACTTTCGATTTCTATTATAAAAACAGCCCTTCAGGATGGTGCAATAAAAAATGATAGTATCAAAATGGCTGACCGTGTTTTATGCGATGTTCCTTGCTCTGGACTTGGTATTATCAGAAGAAAACCAGAGATAAAATATAAAAATCTGGAAGATTTCAAAGATTTACCTCAAATTCAGTATAGTATATTACAAAATGCGGCAAGCTATGTAAAAAGTGGTGGATACTTAATTTATTCAACCTGTACCACCAATAAAATGGAAAATGAAGAAGTGGTAAATAAATTTTTATCCCAAAATAATTCATTTAAACCGTTGCAATTATCATTAAATATTAGTAAAATAGAAAATAATAAAGATAATATGATAACTTTATTACCTCATAAAAATGAATGTGATGGCTTTTTCATTGCGGCGTTTGAAAAGAGCGGTGATACGGTTGGGTAAGCTAGATATAAAATCAATGCTTTTTGAAGAACTTAGCGAGTATTTTGCAGCACAGGGTTTCCAAAAGTTTCGTGCAAAACAAGTTTTTGATTGGCTTCATGCAAAACAGGTTGAAAGCTTTAGCGAGATGACAAATCTTCCTAATGATATGCTCAAAAACCTAGAGGAACAATGCTATGTAACGGCTCTTTCTATTGAAAGAAAGCTGATATCAAGCATTGATGAAACTGCAAAATACCTCTTTAAGCTACCTGATGGGGAGCTAGTCGAGACGGTGTTGATGAAGTATAAGCATGGTAACAGCGTTTGCGTTTCCACCCAAGTTGGTTGTAAAATGGGATGCAGTTTTTGCGCTTCAACAAAGGCAGGGTTTGTAAGAAATCTTACTGCATCTGAAATATTAGAGCAGATTTATAAGGTTCAAAAGGATAGTGGAGAGCGTATCTCAAACGTTGTGCTTATGGGCATTGGTGAACCACTAGACAACTATGATAATGTGGTGAAATTTCTTAAACTTATTAGCGATGATCGTGGAAACAATCTAAGTTTACGACATCTTTCCCTGTCAACTTGTGGAGTTGTCGATAAAATATATGAACTTGCAGAACTTAAATTGGGGCTAACGCTTTCAATTTCACTCCATGCGCCTACCAACGCATTAAGAGAACAAACTATGCCAATTAACAAAAAATACAATATTGAGGAATTACTCAAAGCTTGCAGACATTATGCAAAAGTCACAAGCAGACGAATTTCCTTTGAATATGCATTAATTAAGGATGTTAACGACAGCCAAAAATGTGCTGATGAGTTGGCAGCTTTACTAAGAGGAATGCTGTGCCACGTGAACTTAATTCCAGTAAATGAAATCAAGGAAATATCCTTTCAAAAAAGTGACAGACGTAGCATAGAGAGTTTTAGTGCCTACTTAAATAACAAGGGCATCAATACAACAATTCGCAGAACTTTGGGTACGGATATTAGTGCCGCTTGTGGACAATTAAGAAGAGAAAATATTGAGTGAGGAGGGCTTGTTTTGGATATATATGGAATGACAGATATTGGTCTTAAGCGTGAAACAAATCAAGACGTATTTTATACACATAAATTCAGTGAACAAGTCGGATTTGCTATCGTTTGCGATGGAATGGGTGGACAAAATGGCGGAAACGTTGCAAGCGAAATGGCGTGTCAAACAATATCGCATAGGCTTATGGAAAGCAACAATATCGTATCTATGTCCGATGACGAGATAAAATCACTTGTTATAAGTGCCACTAGTGGTGCAAATATTGAGGTTTATAAGACCTCAAACATAGAGCCAGGATACAAGGGAATGGGAACAACAGTTGTCATTGCGGTTGTTTCAAACAAGAAGGCGTATATTGCACATATAGGCGATAGCAGGGTTTACCTTCTGAGAGAAGGCAAGCTACATCAACTAACAAGAGACCATTCAGTTGTACAAGAACTCTTAGAGCAGGGGAAAATTTCTCAAGATGAGGCTAAAGTCCACCCTAATAAGAATATGATTACCAGAGCAGTAGGTGTAAATTTGACGGTTGATATTGACTATTTAGAGGTTTTGTTGGGGCAAGAATCAAAGCTTTTGCTCTGTTCTGACGGACTTACAAATATGGTGTCAGACCAGATAATTGAAAAAACACTTCGCAAATATAATCCAGAAGCTACTTGCACAAAATTGATTGAACTCAGCAATAAAGCTGGAGGCGTCGATAATATTACCGTAGCAGTTATGGAATAGGAGGAAACAGCAAAGTGGATAGATACATTGGAAAGAAACTTGAAGGTAGATATGAAATTCTTGAGTTAATAGGTTTTGGTGGTATGGCGATAGTTTTCAAGGCATTTGACCGCTTAGAAAACAAGAATGTTGCAGTCAAAATCCTAAAGGATGAATTTTTGCAGAATGATGATTTTAAGCGACGCTTTAGAAACGAATCTAAAGCCATTGCACTTTTATCTCACCCAGGCATAGTAAAAGTCTCGGATGTAAATTTCAGCGATAATGTTCAGTATATTGTAATGGAATATATTGACGGTATTACGC
>JBAQWI010000139.1:0-15496 GCA_049298835.1 Oscillospiraceae bacterium | reverse complement strand
ACTTTAAACAGTAAATGATTGGGGGTTTTGCTTATGCTGATTAAAATTAACCGTAAATTATTATGCGTGTTTCTCATTGCAATACTAACGGTTGCCTGTTTTGTAGTTTTGCCCTATAACACAATTATAAGGGTGATATCGCAATCTGCCGACCACACTTTTTCGAGCAACACGGTAATAATTGATGCAGGACATGGTGGCGTAGACCCTGGTGCTATTGGTGCAAATGGTTGCATTGAAAAAGATATCAACCTAAGCATCGCACTTTGTCTTAGGGATATGCTAACTGCCAATGGCTACAAAGTAATTATGACTAGAGATAGCGATATTGCTCTGCACGATGAAAAGTACAAGAGAATTGGACAAATAAAAACCTCTGATTTGAAAAATAGACTTAGATTAATTGATAAAAACAGCGATGCAATTACCATTATGATACACCAAAACCATTTTACAGCGGGAAAATATAATGGTGCACAGATGTTTTACGGTAGAATTAATGACCAAAGTCAACCACTTGCAGAGGCACTTCGTCAAAGCTTCAAGGAAAACTTGCAACCTAACAACCAGCGTGAAACCAAACGTTCTAGCAAAGACGTCTATGTGCTACATAATGCAAAAAACCCTATTGTTTTGGCAGAATGTGGGTTTATCTCAAACTATGCTGAGGCAGAGCTATTGTGCAATGAAGAGTATCAGCAAAAGGTTGCCTTTACAATCTTTAGTGGGATTGAGGGTTATAAAAAGACACTTCAGTGTAACTATGTAAATTAAATGGAACAACGAAAATCCCCAATAGAAAGGAATGGTAATCGCATGGCAAAGTCAAAAAGTGTGTTTGTCTGCAACAGTTGTGGACACGAAACGCAAAAGTGGATGGGAAAATGTGCTGAATGTAGCAGTTGGAACTCCTTCGAGGAGGTAGTGAAAGCAACGACATCCTCTGTTGCTTCTGCTAAAGTAAATGTGAGCCATTCCTCAATGAATGTGCAAAGCCTTGTCAATATTCGTGATATTGACACCGACGATGAAATTCGTTTTCATACTGGTGTGAGCGAACTTGATAGAGTTTTAGGCGGTGGTATCGTCAAAGGCTCTCTCATCCTGCTCGGTGGTGACCCTGGTATTGGAAAGTCCACCCTATTGCTTCAAATTTGCGAGTTTCTAGGTAAGGATTTGTCCATCATGTATGTTTCTGGTGAGGAGTCTGTCCGTCAGCTAAAACTGAGGGCAAACAGGCTTAAAGTCAACTCGGACAAGCTGTATATTCTAGCTTGTACTGATGTTGAGGCTATCGGCAACACAATTTTGCAAAACAAGCCTGATATCGTGATGATTGACTCCATTCAAACCATGTGTATTGCCGCAGTTGCGTCGTCACCCGGTAGCATTACACAGGTGCGTGAGAGTACAAATGCCTTTATGCGGATTGCAAAAAGTGAAGATATTCCTATCTTTATCGTTGGACACGTTAACAAAGATGGTGCAATTGCTGGACCAAAGGTGCTTGAACATATCGTTGATGCTGTGCTTTATTTTGAGGGCGAACGCAACCTTACCTATCGTATTTTGCGTGCGGTGAAAAACCGTTATGGCTCAACCACTGAAATTGGTGTGTTCGAGATGATTGATACTGGATTGCAAGAAGTTCCAAACCCCTCGCTGATGTTACTTTCAGGCAGAGAAATCAACGTGTCAGGAAGCTGTGTTGCTTGCGTGATGGAGGGTTCTCGTCCTATTTTAGCAGAAGTACAAGCCCTTGTTACGAAAACTGGATTTGGCACGCCTAGACGTACTGCAACAGGGTTTGACTATAACCGTATGAACCTACTTTTAGCAGTGCTTGAAAAACGTGCAGGCTATTTCTTTGGCAACCTTGACGTCTATATTAATGTTGTTGGTGGGCTAAGGCTTGACGAACCTGCGGCAGATTTATCTGTTGCCATTGCTCTTGTTTCAAGCCTGTTTGACAAAGCTGTTGATGATAACATTATCGCCTTTGGTGAGGTTGGCCTTGGTGGAGAAATCCGCAATGTAACTGGAATTGCAGATCGTGTGCGCGAGGCACAACGCCTTGGATTTACAAAGGCAATTATTCCTAAGAATGCAATTAGTTCCATGAAAGATGTGAAAAATCTTACCATAGAAATCGTACCTGTTAGCAATATCAAAGATGCTTTTAGAGCAATAAAATAAGTAAATAAATATTGATGTATGGATATATGTTAAGGCGGTCACAGTTTAAACTGTGACCGCCTTTTGTTTTGTGTTAATTGGTTAGAATTACTTTTTTGATGCAATGACGGTCCAGTGAATACTAAAAAACTCTGAATTACTCATGTTGTATTCGCAGAACTCTTTTGGTAAATGTTCAAACTTCCAATCTGAAAACAACTTTTTTATATCTTCTATATCAGTATAAAAATGGGGAACATTTTTTTCAGTTTCATGTTCATCACGTAAAATTGTGTTTTCGTCTACTCTTTTGTAATTTTCAGCCCTTTTATAACTATAAGTGTTCTTTGAAATTAACGTAATAAACAATTCACCATTTGGTTTTAATACTCGATTGATTTCTGAAAGGGATTTGATAAATCCTTTTGTGTCCGTGTGATAAATTACATTATACGCCATAATACAATCAAAGCTATTATCCTCAAATGGAAGAGAAAGCATATTGCAAACTTCAGTTTTAATTGTAAGATTTTCTTTTTCCGCCCAAGTTTTTAAATACTCCACACCATAATCAGATAAATCTACTGCTGAAACACTAAAACCATGAGAAGCCATATAAATTGAATGTCTTCCAAGTCCGCAACCAAGGTCAAGAAAATTATTAAACCCCTTTGATTTCCAATTTTCAGCTAAATACGCACTATCAATACTTGGTACAAGCCATTGATTGTCTGTATTTTTACTCCAATCCCATGCTTTTGTAATATTCATATAAATTACCCCCAAAATATTCACAATCTCTAGTTCTTGGCTTTTATTCTTTCAGTGATTTTATATCGTTAGCAATTGCCTGTTTCAGTTCATCGACAGAGGAAAATTTCTTTTCTTCTCTGAGCATTTTGCTGTAGCAAACCTTAGCAATTTTGCCATAGGCATTGCCCTCATAACCAACTATGTATGTTTCCGCCAACGGTAGTCTAAAGCCTTGAATAGTGGGCTTTACTCCAACATTTGTCATGCTGTTATACACTCTTCCATCAATGCAAGTAGTGGTTTTATATACCCCATATTTAGGGATAACCTGTGAGACACTAAGGCTTTGGTTGATTGTAGGAAAGCCAATTGTATTTCCAATTTTGTTGCCATACTGCACCTTGCCATACGTGTAATACTCATAGCCTAAAAGTTCGTTTGCAGTAGGAATATCTCCGTCATTGATACACTCACGGATTTTGGTTGAGCTTATCGTAAATCCATCTCTTTGGAACTTAGGCAAAACAGTTAGACCAACATTATATTTGTGGCAAAGTTCCCTTAAAAGTACAATATTCCCCTTAGCAGACTTTCCAAATGT
Source organism: Oscillospiraceae bacterium (assembly GCA_049298835.1). Lineage (GTDB taxonomy): Bacteria > Bacillota > Clostridia > Oscillospirales > Ruminococcaceae > Paludihabitans. The sequence goes on along the minus strand of JBAQWI010000139.1, from coordinate 11,967 downwards.
ATAGTCATAGCCACAGGAAATTTCAGCAACTTGAAGTCTTTTCACTAGAAATTCCTCAAAATATTCAGTTGGTTCAATTCCATCAATCTCACTAAAATTAGGATTTACAACCTGACAAACGCCGAGCTTTTGGAGTTCAATGAACTTTTGCTCATCTGTCAAAATGGTCTTGATGTTAAGTTTATTTGGCGGAGCTGAATTTGCAATGCTGAAAGTCATTACCGTTGGGACAAGACCCCTACTTTTAGCCCCAATAACAGCCTTGATAACCTCTTGATGAGCAAGATGTACACCGTCAAAAAAGCCTAACGCAATTGCAGTTTTCCCCGTCAACGTCTTTATTGTGTTATAGATTTCCATTACTTTCCCCTTGTTGGCATTTCCAAGCTTTGTAAGTTATGCTATTATACAAACATTTTTTCTATGATTAATTCCATCTTATCTAGGTTTAGCCTTGCAAGTCCCATGAAAACTTTATTGTAATCATAAACCCTGTGCAAGCTGTCAACATCCTGATAAATCACCCTTTTCAAATCAAGTTTAACGCCATTCCTGTACTTTTGTGACTGAATTTCGTTTAGCATAATCTTGGGCAAATGATGAAAAATTTTATCAACAGGCATTAGATATTCCTCAAGTTTACCAGTTAAAGTAAGCTCCTGTGCCTGCTCTAATGTGATACAATCCTCTAGTTTAAATACACTAGCAACAGTGCGAACAAGCTCTGTCATAATACCACCCACATTCAACTTATCGCCGATGTCGCTGATAATTGTGCGGATATATGTACCCTTTGAGCAGAAAACGAAAAGAGTTCCCTCTTGTTTTTCCTCATCAAAAGATAAAAGTTCTAGCTTAAAAATGGTAACTTTTCTAGAGGCACGATCAATTACTATACCTTGACGTGCAATGTCATAAAGGCGTTGTCCGTTTACTCTAATTGCAGAATACATAGGAGGAATTTGCTCAATCTCACCACGAAATTGTGGCAATAAAGACAAAATATCCTCAGTTTTCACGTTGCTTTCTTTTGTTGACAGCACCGTGCCACTAACGTCAAGGGTATCAGTTGAAACCCCTAGTTTAAATGTGGCTACATAGTGTTTATCGTCAGTTGGAAGCATATCGCAAGCCTTGGTAGCGTTGCCTATAAATACAGGCAAAACGCCAGTCGCAAGGGGGTCAAGTGTCCCCGAATGACCGACGCGTTTTGTTTTTGACATACCCCTAATTCTTGCAACAACGTCAAAGGAAGTATATTCTTGTGGTTTATTAATACAGAGAATACCGTTCATTTAATGCTCCTAAACTCTATAATCCAAATTATTATAAATACTTTTTCACTACTTCAATCAGCAGTTTTTTTGTTGTATCGTAATCCTCATTAATTAGGCAACCTGCCGCACGTTTATGGCCGCCGCCACCGAAATTTTTGCAAATCTCAGAAGCATCAACCTCTTTTGTTGTACGGATAGAAACCTTATGAGCGTCAGCTGTTTTTTCTCTAATTGTGATGCCAATTAAAACGCCCTCAATTGTACGAGGAAGCGCAGAAAGTCCATCAAGCTCGCTTTCGTCAGCGTTAGTTTCCTCAACAGTTTTTTGGGTTATCGCAATTAGTGCAACCTTATCTTGATAGAAAAACTCCATTGTTTTTAGAATATGCTGTTCAACTTGTACTCTACTTTTCGACTTTGTATCAAAAAGAAAGCTATTAATTTCCTCATAATCTGTGCCACATTCAAACAAATGTGCACCAACAATATGGGTATTTGCACTTGTATTTGAGTATTTGAAACAACCAGTATCGGTTGCAATCCCTGTATAAAGACAGTCAGCAATTCGCTTTGTAATTGGTGTATTTAACAATGTAATTACTTCATACATAATCTCGCAAGCAGCAGCTGCGTGCTGGTCAAGATAGGTTTTTTTTGCAAATAACTCGTTTGATGGATGATGATCAATACAAAGGTCAACCGTAGTGGTGTAGTCTTTGAGCTTATCTCCAAAAAGTTGCACTGCGGCAACGTCAACACAAACTACATATTTCTCATCAAAGTCGCTGTCAACATACCCATCATAAAGGTAGGAAAACCTATTAGGAAGCTCATCAGAACAGCGAATTTTCACTCTTTTGCCAAGGGACGTGAGTGCGTTATAAAGTGCAAAAGCACAGCCTAACGTATCGCCGTCAGGACTCATATGGGAAATAATTAGTATGTCATCCTGAGATAAAAGTTCCTCTGATGCTTGCTTTGCTGTAATTAACATCCTGTTGTTTTCCTTCCTAAATAGAGCTTAACAAGGCGACGATTATTTTTCTTCGCCACGATGCAATTGCTCATAGAGTAGCTTATTGATATTTGCACTATATTCTATAGAATCATCCGCAATGAAATGAAATGATGGAGTTTGTCTTATCGCAACTCTTTTTGCAATTTCTTTTCGGATATAGCCAGATGCACTTTTTAAGCCCTCAATTGAAGTTAAAGTTTTATCATTTCCCTCAATCGCACTTACATAAACCTTGCAATGTGAAAGGTCATTTGAGAGGTCAATTCTAATAATACTAAGCATTGTTGAAATTCGTGGATCTTTTAATTCACGAAATAAATCACTTAATTCTTTTCTAATATCTTCGGTGATACGACCTATTTTTACAGTTGCCATACGTACTCCTTTTTATTAATTATTTTACCCACAACGTCATACGGACGCCATATATGGCGTCCCTACAACTTGTTATTATTTTTTGCTCATTAGTCTCTATACTCTTCAATGATAAATGACTCGAATATATCGCCCTCTTTGATGTCGTTAAACTTATCAAGTCCGATACCACATTCGTAGCCAGTAGCAACTTCTTTTTGGTCATCTTTGAAACGTTTTAGTGAGTCAATTTTGTCCTCTGTCAACACGATGCCGTCACGAACAACACGAATTAATGCAGAACGAGCAACTTTTCCCTCAAGAACATAACAACCAGCAACAACACCAACGTTTGTGATTTTGTAAACTAGTCTAACCTCAGCACGGCCAAGCGCAACTTCACGAGTTTTAGGGTCAAGCATACCCTTCATTGCCTGTTTCACGTCATCTATTGCGTCATAGATAATTCTATATAGACGAATTTCTACGTCATCCTCTGCCATTGTATCTCTTACATTGTCATTTGGACGAACGTTAAATCCAATGATAATTGCACCAGAAGCTTGCGCTAGCATTACGTCTGATCTATTAACAGCACCAACGCCGTTATGGATAACACGAACACGAACTTCGCCATCGGTCAACTTCTCAAGTGATTGTTTTACTGCTTCAGCAGAACCTTGAACGTCAGCTTTTACGATAATAGGAAGCTCTTTCATTTCGCCATCAGCAATTTGGGTAAACAAATTCTCAAGAGTAACCTTTTGATATTGTTTGAATATTTCTTCTTTTTGGCTATATTTACGTTGGTTAACTAGCTTTCTTGCAAGACTTTCATCCTCAACTGCGTTGAAAATATCACCAGCAGAAGGAACCTCAGCAAGACCTGTTATCTCAACTGGAGTTGATGGACCAGCTTGGTCTACGATAACGCCCTTGTCATTTGTCATAACACGAACTCTGCCGACACTTGAACCAGCAATGATAACATCACCAGTTTTTAGTGTACCATTTTGGATTAGAACTGTTGTAACTGGTCCACGACCAATATCAAGTTTAGCCTCAATAACGGTACCTTTTGCAAGGCGGTTAGGGTTTGCTTTTAAATCTGCCATATCAGCAACAAGAGTAACATATTCAAGTAACTGCTCAATTCCTTCGCCAGTTAGCGCAGACACAGGACAACAAATTGTGTCGCCACCCCAAGCATCAGGAACAAGCTCATATTCAGTTAGTGATTGCATAACTTTATCAGGATTTGCACCTGGTTTATCCATCTTGTTGATAGCAACAATAATAGCAATTCCAGCCGCTTTTGCATGGTTAATTGCTTCGATAGTTTGTGGCATAATACCATCATCTGCAGCAACTACAAGGATTGCAATATCAGTTACAGATGCACCACGAGCACGCATTGAAGTAAACGCTTCATGTCCCGGTGTATCAAGGAAAGTGATTGGCTTACCGCCAACAGATACAGTATAAGCACCGATATGCTGTGTAATACCGCCTGCCTCAGTAGTAGTTACAGATGCATGACGAATTTTATCTAGCAATGAAGTCTTACCGTGGTCAACGTGTCCCATAACAACAACGATTGGACTTCTTGACTCAAGATTATCATCTTGATCTTCGCTGTCATCAATCAATCGTTCTTCAACAGTAACAACAACTTCTTTTTCAACCTTAGCGCCAAATTCTTCAGCAACAAGTGAAGCTGTGTCGAAATCTATAACCTCATTTTGGGCTGCCATAACGCCAAGTCCCATAAGCTTTTTGATAACATCAGTTGCTGTAACTTTTAGACGTGATGCAAGCTCTGCAACAATGATTTCTGCAGGGATTAGCACTCTTAGCTGTTGTTTTCTTGCACGCTCAAGAGTCAAACGTTGTAGCTTTTGTGATTCGGTTTCTCTTTTATTTGAATATTTTTGTCTTGCACGTTGTGCAGACTTTTGGTTTATCTTTTGTTTTCTTTGGAATGTATCATTTTGTCGAACGTTTTGTTGTGGGGCAATTTTTTCATAACGCTCGTTGTATTTGTCAAGGTTTACGTCTACAGTTTTTGTGTCAACGTGACGTACAGTGCTCTCAGATTGAGCAACGGTTTGTGCCGAACCTGCAGGTTGCGTTGTTGGAGTAAATGGTTTGTTTGTATTTGGGCGCAATCCGTTTGGTTTTACAACTGGTTTTGGAGCCCTAGCATTATTTTGTGCATACATTTCCTGATTATTTACTACAGGCTTAACAAAATTTTTCGCAGGTGTTATTGGTCTATTTGGTGCAACATTTGTGTTTGGAATTAGTGGTTTAAATGGTCTTGGTGCAGGTCTGTTGCCTTGAACTGCATTATTATTTTGCATAGGTCTGTTGCCTTGAACTGGATTGGTATTTTGAACTGGTCTGTTACCTTGAACGGGATTGGTATTTTGAATTGGTTTTGGTGCTTCAACTGGTTTAGCTACCTCAACTGGTTTTGCAGGCTTGTTGTCTGCAACAGCAAAAAACTCATTGAAATTTTCCACCTGATTTTGTTTTGTAACTTGCTCAAACACAACGTTTAGCTCTTCATCAGTCAAAACTGCAGTTGGTTTTTTTGGTGTGGAATCAGTTTTTGCTAAAATTTCGCTCACCTCGGTAACTGGTATGTTTAAATCCTTAGCGACGTCACTTAATTTATATTTTTTTTGTATCATTGAATGCCCTCCTATATAATTACATTTTCGCAATTGTCTTCTTCGCAATTGTCTTTTGTTATTTTTTCGCTTAATCCTTTATCGGTTACACTCATCACGCCAACTCTCTTGCCTAAGACGTACCAAAGCTCGTCGAGCGTATGTCTTATCGTGATATGTGGAATGTTATATTTTTCCTGTAAAAACGCTACTTCTTTATTGGTTTTGGCCGACAGGTCGTTTGCTGTTACTAGCAAAACCGCTGTTCCCTCTCGAAGTGATGCCTTTACAACATCAAAACCTAAGATTAGATTTCCAGTACGTTTTATGAGCGATATATCTTGAAGAACTTTACTATTCATCTTTTGATAGCTCACTTTCCATTTGGTCATATATTTGATCGTCTATCCTTTGCGAAAACGCACGTTCAAAACCACGGCATTTTCTTGCCTTTTTCAAACATTCAAGGCTGTTACAAACATATGCACCACGTCCAGCCTTTTTGCCTGTCAAATCAAGTGAAACTTCACCTTCTTTGTTTTTGACAACACGCACAAGTTCTTTTTTGTTTTTCATTTCATTGCAACCAGTGCATTTTCTAAGCGGCATTTTTTTAGTTTGCATATAGTATAACCTCCCTGATGATATGATATAAGTACTATTCTTTATCTGTGTCCATAATGCCACTTTCAGGGCGGATATCAATTTTATATCCTGTTAGTTTTGCAGCAAGTTTTGCATTTTGACCTTTATTTCCGATTGCAAGGGAAAGTTGTGTATCTGGAACAATTACCCTACAAATTTTTTCGTCTGGGCTTAAAATTTCAACGCTAATTACATCTGAAGGTGAAAGTGCTTGAGCAATAAACTTTGCAGGGTCTTCATAATACTTAACAATATCTATTTTTTCCCCATTTAGCTCATTTACTATTTTTGATACACGAGAAAATTTTTGTCCGATACAAGAACCAACTGGATCTACGTTTTCATCTTTGCTCCAAACAGCAATTTTGGTTCTTGAACCTGGCTCACGAGAAATTGATTTTATCTCAACTGTGCCATCGAATATCTCTGGAACTTCCATTTCAAACAAGCGTTTTACTAAATCTTTATGAGTTCTAGTTACCTTAATAGAGCAACGACGCTCAGAGCTTACAACGTCATTTACATAGACTTTGATGTTGTCGCCTTCAACCAAAATCTCATTAGGAATTTGCTCATTTTTGAAAAGAATTGCCTCATTTTTGTCGATTAGTATGGTAGCATTGCCTGTTCTTGGCTCAACCTTTTGCACTTTAGCATTTACAACCTCATGAAGTTTTGATTGATATTGATCCATAAGTTGTGCTTTTACTGCATCGTTAATTCCTTGATGAATCAAGTTTTTGCCAGAAAGAGCAGCTATTCTACCAATTTGTTTCGTATCAAGCTTCATGTTAAGCATTTGACCAATTCTTGCACGTTTGTTTTTGATAAGTGCCTCATCAATGTGGATTTGTGTTGTTGGATCTGTAAGTTCTATTACAACTTCTTTAATAAGTGCAACTTTAAACTTCTTTAAATCAGTGTCAAGTTCAACCTCGACATTTTCTTCACCTACGTTATAGTATTTTCTTACAGCAACCGCTATTGCATTTTTTATCGCGCTAAGTACATCAGAAGATTTGATTCCTTTTTCTCTTTCAAGTTCAACCAATGCGTCAAATAATTCGTTACTCATTTGATAAATCATTCCCTTCCACAGGCAGAGCCTGCATTCATATCGCGAACAAAGTATGGTTATTTCTAAACTTTATATCTCGCGCTATTATTTATTTTTTATATTGATTCGATACTGCTAGTCTAAAACTCTGTGTATAGCCTTACAAATGCAACCTCAGACAAATTAAAGGTATACTCCTCGACATTGGTTTTAATGCTAACCAAATTGTCAACAAAGTTAGTAAGCTCACCGATAAAATCTCTCTCGCCGTTATATGGTCGGATTAGACGCAATGAAATTTTCTCACCCATGCATTTTTTAAAGTGCCACTCTTTTGATAAGTAACGCTCAATTCCTGCTGATGATACCTCAAGACAATAGCTTTGCTCAATCGGATCAATTTCGTCAAGTTTTATGTCAAGGGGTCTTGAAACTGCCTCACAATCGTCAATGGAAACTCCACTGTCCTTGTCAATAATTATCCTTAAAATCCACATTGAGCCTTCTTTTTCAAACTCAACGTCCCATATTGTAAGCCCTAGCTCATCAGTAATTGGTTTAACAATGTCTGTTACTACAACAACTGTATTACTTGTGTTTTTTTTCATTCATCATGCTCCATTTTCCAAAACTTGTTTTCTACAAAATAAGAACCTGATATCACAATGCGACATCAGAACCTTTTTATCGTAGATAATAAAAACCTAACGTCACAACGTGACACAAGAGCCTTTTTACCTAGATAATAAGCGAAAGACTGGGTAATCCCAGTCTTTCTCCTCTTCATTATTAACTTTATTTATGATAACACATATTAAAGGGAATTGCAAGCTTTTAGCCAAAGTTTATTATGCGGGATCATTCTAAAAAATCAAAGTAAATAGATAGTGAATATTCTTAACCTATTTATCAATAAAGCTCATAAAACCCACATAAATTAAGCTATTTTCAGCTATTCTTCAAGCTGTTTTGCCAATAAATTTGATGCAACGTCAAGCAATTTCACTTGTAACTCGGTTGCTTTTGAGTCTGCATCACCCGATAAATACAAGATACAGCCACAAACATCACCCGATACAACTACAAGACTGCTTGCAACAGCATATCTGTCGACACCCTCTACCGGGCGAATATGGTCTTTGGTAGATTCTGTGTATGCAATGTTTTTACGTTGTGTCATTGTGTCTTCGAGTAATGGAGATATTCGACGCTCAAGAATTTCTTTTTTTGGCACACCTGCAACGGATACAACGTGATCCTTGTCGCAAATTATAACAGGAAGTCCACCTGCTTTATTCAAAACTTCTGCATACATACTTGAAAATGATGAAATTTCCCCTATTGGTGAATATTTTTTGAAAATAACCTCTCCATCATTGCTTGTGTAGATTTCAAGTGGATCGCCTTCCCTTATTCTCATTGTACGTCTAATTTCTTTTGGAATTACCACACGTCCTAAATCGTCAATTCTTCTTACAATTCCTGTTGCTTTCATAACTATAACCCTTTCCTTTTCGAGAAAAATTTAATTTTGCAATTTTAAGTTTCTTCGCCGTTCATTTTCATTTTATTGTAGTTGGCTTATTTCTATTATTTGCTTGAAAAACAAAAATATGCCGATAAAATAAATTTTTATTGGCATATTTTTTTATAGGAATTGTTAATTTATTTTGTTATTTTAATGGTAGAAACATTAATCATACTATGCTATAATATTCGCATACAAAAAATATAGAAAAAATGGGGATATTTAAATGATAAATATAGCATTTCTAAGCAAGTGGCACGTACATTCAGAGGAATACGCAAAGCAATTCCAAGCATTGCCTTATGTCACAATAAAAGCAGTTTGGGACGAGGACGTAACACGAGGCAAAGAATGGGCAAATGAGTTAAACTGTTCATTTGAGATGGATTTAGATAAACTTTTAAGCCGTGATGATATCGACGCTGTTTGCGTTGGCACACCGACTTCAATGCACAAAGAGGTAATCTGCGCTGCAGCAAAAGCAAAAAAGGCAATTTTCACAGAAAAAGTTCTAGCAATTACTACAGAAGATGCAAAAGAAATTGAAAAACAAGTGAAACTAGCAGAGGTACCATTTTGTATTGCGTTGCGTAGGCGAACCGAAGCACGCATTATCCTTGCAAAAAAAATGATAGCTGATTCTGCAATTGGCAGAGTTACGCATATTCGTATTCGTGATGCACATAGCGGTACTTCTGACGGTTGGCTTCCAAATACTTTCTATAATGCCGAGCAATGTGGTGGCGGTGCTATGATGGATTTAGGTGCTCACCCAATGTATTTGTCACTCTATTTCATGGGTGAACCCAAATCAGTTTCCTCCGTGTTTACAAGCAGTGCAGGTAAAGGCATTGACGACAACTGCGTTAGCGTTTTGGAATATGCAACCGGTGCAATTGGCATTTCCGAAACCTCATTCCTGTCAAAAAACTGTCCTTTCTCGCTAGAGATTAACGGTACATGTGGTCATATTTATATGAGTGACAACATTGACGGTATTCAAATTTCAAACAAAGACGGTTTGAGGAATATTTTCGCAAACGACATTCCTGCAAACCTCCCAATGCCAGTTGAGTTATTCGCACACGCACTCGAAAACAATGAAACAGTTCCTTTTACTATAGAAGAAGGTGTGGCTTTGACAAAACTTATGGATGCAGCTTATCGCTCATATAATGAGAAAAAAACTGTAATGTACTAGAATAAGCAGAAAAACTTATATTGAAAGCCCTATATAATCTTGGACAAAAATGAGCAGTTACTGACAGGAAACCTAACAATATTTTTGATATAATGTTTTAAAGGCAGGTGATTAAATGGTGTGGATTCAAATCCTAAATAGAGCAATAGATTACATTGAAGATAATTTATTATTTGATTTAACGTGTGAAGAAATTGCAGAACATATCTACATTTCTAGTTTTCATTTCCAACGCACATTTTCTTTGTTAACAAACACCACCGTTGGAGAGTATATCAGAAATAGACGTCTTTCTCTTGCAGGTCAAGACCTTATGAAAGATAATGCAAAAGTGATAGATATTGCTATAAAATACGGATATGACACGCCTGAAAGTTTTTCAAAAGCATTTCGTAGATTTCATGGCATATCTCCTACACAGGTTAAGAATCTTGGCGCAAGCCTAAAGTCATTTAATCGACTTGTCATAAAAATTATATTAGAAGGTGGTACTGTTATGGATTACAAAATAATTAAAAAAGATGCATTTAAAGTAGTAGCAAAAATAAAACTGTTCACAGCAGAAAACAGTTCGACAGAAATTCCCGCATTTTGGAACGACTATTTTGCCAAAGGGCTCCATGAAAAAGTTTGTGGCATGATGGGAATTTGTGCACAGGCAAAGGAAGGTTGCTCAGATTGGAAATACGGCATTGGCTGTGAAGAAAAATATGCAAAAGAAATTCCAAAGGACTTTGAGATTTTGGAAATCCCAGCTTACACATGGGTTATTTTTAAATGTGTAGGCGCTATGCCAAATTCGATTCAGGATATGTGGAAAAAAGTTTACAGTGAATGGCTTCCTCAGTCAAATTATGAGTTAATTCCCGCCTATGATATTGAGTTTTACACAGAGGGAAACACTGAGTCAGAAGACTACGTAAGCGAGATTTGGATTCCTATTAGTGAAAAATAGCACCACAGCTTAAATAATCCACCTATGAAGAAAGCACCGATTGGCTGTAAAGTCAATCGGTGCTTTCTCTTATTTTATCCTATGAATAAACCCCATTAGATTATCCATTGTAAGTGCCATGTCGTCTTTTGCCCGAGCTTTTGCAAATTTGAAGTCTACAGCTACCCGATTTATACTGAATATTGCACTGACGCCTTTTTCATATGCCTCTTCAATATCATCACCGATATCACCAACTATGGCAACAAGAGGAACATTTGCATTTTTAGTACGTCTTGCAACACCGATTACGACTTTGCCTCTAATTGATTGCGAATCAATCTTACCCTCTCCACTGAAAACCATATCTGCACCCTCTACAAGGCTGTCAAAGTTTACAGTATCGAGTACAGTTTCAATGCCCATTTGTAGTTGGGAGTTAAAGAATGCAACCATCCCACCACCCATACCGCCTGCAGCGCCTGCACCATTTAGCTGAGATACATCTAAATCTAAATCGGTTTTGATTATCTCTGAAATATGCCTTAAACCATCGTCAAGTTCGACTACAACTTCTTCATTCGCTCCCTTTTGTGGAGCAAAGATGTATGCCGCACCCGTTTTTCCATAAAGCGGATTGTCAATATCACACATTGTTACAAACTCAACTGATTGAAGTGCCTTATCCATATTACTGATGTCAATGTGAGCTATTTCAATTAAAGTTCCCCCAACAGGAATAAACTCCTCACCATTTGCATTTGTAAATTTTACTCCTAATGCTGCCGCCGCACCTGCGCCTGCATCATTTGTAGCACTTCCACCAAGTCCCATTATAATTTTCTTGCAGCCATTTTCTATTGCTGACGTAATTAGTTGCCCCACACCATAAGTAGTTGTCTTTGTTGGGTCTTTATCGTCGCCTACAAGTGGTAACCCCGCACAAGCCGCCATTTCTATAACCGCAGTTTTTCCGTTATCAATGATACCATAAAATGATTCCATATCCTCGAAAAAGGGTCCTTTTACTGTAACTGTTTTTTTCTCTCCGCCTACTGCACAAAGAAAAGCCTCAACACTTCCCTCTCCTCCGTCTGCAACAGGTATTGAAATTACTTGGGCTAATGGATATGTCTTTTTTATAGAATTCTTCATAATATTGCAAATTTCCCCGGAACTCATTGTACCTTTAAAGGAGTCTGGGATAAGAAGAATTTTTTCCATTTTGATTGCCCCCCTCTCTTAAACTTTGTTTTAAAAACGGGACGGTAATAATAC
>JBAQWI010000138.1:0-5975 GCA_049298835.1 Oscillospiraceae bacterium | reverse complement strand
TTTTTTAGGATTGTATCTCTTGATGGCTGCGTTGTTTGCAGTTGATTTAATCTCTGTTGCCCAACCTTCAACCATTTTATTGAAATCTTCACCTTTAACGTCTGCTAAAACTGATTTTTTCATATCTTCAAAGTTAGATTCATCTTTTGTTACATCGTAACGGACAACAATATAATATGCTTGGTCGTCAGCAATCACCTTTGCAACTCCATCGTCTTTCATCTCACCATAGATTGCTTTTACAACTTTTTCAGATGGATTAGTTGAATCTTTTTTAATGTATTTCTTAGTCTCTTCGTCTTTGCCAATTTTGTCTTCAGCATTTTTGGCATCATGCTCAGTTTCTGCGTCGTAGTGTTTGTACATATCATAGATTTCATTTACAGTCTTTTTGCCTTCGTTAAATAGCTTTGCATACTCGTCAGCTTTTGCCTTTAACTCTTCATTTTTCTTTTTGTCTTCTTCAGTCAATTTATCTTCTAGTGGTTGTACCGTTGGCATGCCAAAGATGTTTACACTTGCAAAGTTGTCTTTAAAATGAACAAGAAGTTTATCGTTTGGAACTGCCTCAATGCCACCTGTTCCATAATATTTATCGAAAATTAAAGATTGTTTCTTTGTGTTCGCAATCATCGTTTTATATGTTTTCTCACTAACTGAGTTGTTTGTATAAAGCGTTTTATATTGCTCCCAACCTAATTTTACTGATTGATCAATCTCGTTTTGATCTTTTTCAGTCAAAGTCAAACCTAACTCGTCAAATTTGTTCTCAACTGCCATGAAATGATTGCTAAGTTTCTTTGTTTCGTCAATCATCCATTGTTTTGCTTGTTTGCCATCAAGCGTTTGCTTAAAGATATCAGTAACTTCTTTGTTGATGTCTTTATGTGATTGTGCATTGGCATATGCCTCCAACGTGAAAGCTATGTATGCGCCTGATGAAATTTTCTTACCGTTATAATCATACACCCATGATGTATCAGCGCAAGCAGCTAGCGACAAAGTCATACTCATAACCATTGCTAGTGCAAGAATGCGTTTAAATAATTTCATTTTTATTATTCCTCCTAGAATTTTAACGTCTATACGTACTAAACAATTGTTTCTATTATACAATTATTTGTCAAAAATGTCTAGTAGTTTCACAGATATTTTATTTTTATGGTTTTAAACATATTTCCAGTAGCATCATTGGGAAGTGATCAGAGAGTATACTTATTTTGCAAAATAAAACATTTTTACTTTACTAAGTTTCAAGTAGATAATCCTTACTTTCAAAGACTTTTTTTCCACTAAAACTTGTATATGAACTGTCTTTTTGATATATAAACCCCAATTTTGTCATCACTTTCATAGAGCCAATATTCTCTTTAGCATGACGACAGAAAAATTTCTTTTCCCCTAATTGATTTTGAGCAAATTCTAAAATTGCTCTGCCAGCTTCTGTTGTAAGACCTTGATTCCAATACTCTTTCATAATATTATATCCTAATTCAAATGTTCCCTCTTTATCTCTATAATTGATCCCGCCAGAACCAAATAGAATTCCTGTTTCTTTTAAGACAAATGCCCAAGTGTAGTTTTTATCACTCATTATATTGTTTTCTTCAATTTTTAACCATTCAATTGTGTCATCAACACTTTTATGCAAATCCCAAATCATAAATTTTGCAACCTCAGGGTCACTTGTCCAATTGTTAAAAATATCTTTTGCATCATTAATCGATAATAGTTTCAGTATTATCCTTTCTGTTTCCAAAATTGGTGTTTTCATTTATTAGTTCCCTACTTTCTATTATAGAGATATCGCTAACCTAATTTTACCATTAAAGCACTAAAAATTCAACCCTCACTAAAAGTAAACCCCTTGCACCTCTTTTGAGATGCAAGGGGTAATATATGTTTAGCTAACCGTTTTTTTCATCACTTTTTTAATTGGAACTGCAACTGCTACAGTGACAATTGCGGCTAAAATTGCCTCTGGAATACCATTTGTCAAAATGGTTAATCCTATTAATCCTAAAAGCAAATCTGCTGCTTTACCAATTGTCTCAGAATAGCTATCTTTAAAGAAGATAAAGATACCACCTAATACAAGAAGTGTATGAATCATTGATGATATAGCACCTGCTGCAATGTAAGACCATCGATCTTTTTTATCAATACTTGAAAACCATTGATAAAGCAATGCCGCACAAACACCAAGCAAAATTCTTGGTACAAAGCAAATAACCAAACTCCAAAAACTTCCGTCACCATTTCCAACGGAAACGATTGGGGTAAATACAAATGATGTAATGGAAGGCGCTACAAATGAGTGGACAATAAAGCTGAAAAGCCCAAAGATAAAGCCCATGAAGGCTCCTGCTCCTACTCCCATGGTAACCGCTGCAATGATAACTGGAATATGCGCTGTTGTCGCTACAATTGGACCAAGTGGAATGGAACCGAGGATTGGCACAAACGCCATGATTGCCTCAATTGCTACTAGAATTGATAGCTGGGTTAGTTTTCGTGTGTCCATTTTTTTGCTGTTTATCATAATTTCCTCCTTGCTACTGCTCTCCTATGTAAGAAGATGCAATGCATATAGATTATATGAAGCATTTCTGCTTAATACCCGTCTTATCTTATTTTTTGGTGTTTTTATTGTAAATTTCTTTAAGACCATAAATCACAATATTTTCATCAACGATAATTTCACTTTTACAGTATGGGATAATATTTGAAGCCACCCCACCTGTTGCGATAACTGTAGCCTTTTGACCTAGCTCCTCATTAATTCGTTCAACCATTCCTTCAATCATGCTTGCCGTTCCAAAAATAATACCCGAACGCATAGAATCCGGTGAATTTTTTCCAATCAGAGTAACACTTTCACGAAGGTCAATATGAGGAAGTTGCGCAGAACTTGCCGACAACGCCTCAAGCGAAATAATAACTCCCGGCATAATTGATACACCTAAAAAGTTGCCGTCTTTATCTAAAACCGAAAATTTTGTTGCTGTACCTAAATCAATGATGATGCAAGGCAAAGGATATCTGCCAATGGCAGAAACTGCGCCACAAACCAAATCCGAGCCTAAAATTGCAGGGTTATCAATCTTAATATTTAATCCTGTTTTTGTACCAGGAGATACCGTCATAACTTTGCAGTTTAACAACCTTGATATTGCTTTTTTAAGCATATGATTTAGAGGAGGAACAACACAGGATATAATTGCCCCGTCAAACATTTCAGGAGTACATTTATAAAATCGAAGTATTCCGTCAAATTCAATTGCATATTCGTCAGACATTTTATTCTTGTTCGTTTGAACTCTTGAAACGAAGATTAACTCATCGTTTTCAAAACCTCCTAGAACAATATTAGTATTGCCAACATCAATTGTAAGCACCATAATATTCGCCTCCTTTTGATGGCTTGGTGTCTTGCTTTTTTGTGTTACTATTATATTATAAGCGTAAACATAAGTGTTAATATACTTTGCCCTCTTCTCCAAAAGGACAAAGGGTATATAAAATTGTTAATATTCGTCTATGAATATTATAATACAATTTTTTTTGAGGGTCAAGTCGTTGGTAGTCTATTGAATGTAAATATGTATACATACACTGTTAAAAGAACTCCATTGATACTTTTTTTCCTGTTTTCTCTAACTCTTTTGAAAGCTCTTTTATTAAATTAAGCTTTAATCCTAAGGATACAGGCATACCTGGGTTTTGATGCGCAGGGTTTAAAGCCTGTCCTACTAGGAATCGTATTTCGGTACACTCATCCAAAAACAGTCTTGTCATTTGTGTTGCACCATCTTTTTTATTTAGCAAAAACTCACTATTTTGATTGTCATCGGCAGTATACAATTTAATATATTCAAGTGCCTTACCAATTGTCAAAACGCCTTCAGTAACTAAGTCTATTCCTTGAATTTTGGCGGTAGGCGGTACTGCTGGGTTTTCATAATCAATCATAACTTCGAGTTCTTTACCTGTAATTCTTGACACAATTTGAGAAGTTGTTCCTCCGCACACCACTTTGATGCCATCTGAATACATCAATTTGTCAACAACAATCTTATCCTTTTCTTTGTTCATTGGTGGTCCAACCATAACGGTTAGCGGTGTTGATTTTTTTATCTTCATAGCACATACGGTTGAATCATCACCAGGTTTGTCCATATACAAGGTGTTAACGCTACCAAAAAGTTTTCTGCCTATTGAGCGTGGCGAGCTGTCTTTTTTTATATTTTCAGCTATGTAGTCAACTATATTATTATACTGCCAACCCAAATCAAGTAATCTTCCAACACCTGCATGGACTACTCCATCAGAAAATGAAATGATCATATCATTTGGCTCTGCTTGAAAGTCACTTGTATACACGGTCTTGCCATCAATTAAAAGTTCTTCACGCTCAATGTTAGTCAAAACTGTTCCTCTAAAAAGAACAGTTGAGGGATTATCAAACTCGGCAAGGTAAACCATTCCAGTTAAATCAATCTTTACGATTGTGAACGTTGAATATGCAATTCCACGCTCTGAACAAACAGGGAGTGTGCTCGCTATTGTTTCTACTGCTTCGGTAAGGGTTGCCCCATTTGAAAGCATAGTCGCAATAATCTTACTTGTAAGTGTTGCTAAGATGTTTGCCTTAACGCCACTTCCCAAACCATCTGCCAAAACTGCAAGGAAAAAATCTTTTCCACGCACAATTTCAACTCTATCTCCACAAAGTTCCTCTCCATAATGTAAAAGACTTTCATGCGCTTCATCTACAAAAAGTTTTTTCATAGCATAATACCCCTTTCTGTATCCGTATTCCTATACCCTTGAAATTTCCTTAATTGACCTTTTAAGCTTTGTTAGTGCAACCTTTGTTTCCGCAGTAGTTTCACCCAAAAGACTTGCAATTTCTTGCGCTACCCTCATTTGCTTGTCAATTACATTTTGCGCAACCGCAACCGTACTTAATCGTATTTGTTCAAGTTCTTTTTTGTTGTGCTCTTCATCTGAAATGTCCTTTGCAAAAGCAATATACATATGATTTTTCTTTAGATAAATAACGGTAAACTCTACTCTGATATCATCACTATATCCACTGCATTTCTTTTCTACTGCTTCATCCGTTTGCATTGCCTCGTCAAACGCAGTTTCGCCATAAAGTGCAGGAATCAATTCTCCGATTATGGTTTTGCTTTCAACTCCAAAAAGCTCTTCTGCTTTGGGGTTAATTTCAGTAACAAGCAAATTTTCATCAAAGGTAATAATGCCATTTGGAGAATTTTCAATTACCATTGAGGACTTATTCTCTGCCTTTTCACGTAGAAATGGCAAACACATTGTAACATCAGCTTTTCCATTAAACACTGCAACTGCCTTAGTTCGACAGGTAGCATATCCACAAGAACCACAGTTAAGTTCCTGTTCCTTTGTTGTTTTTCCAATTTTAGCTAAAATATCATGTATTTGTTCTTCTGTAGGCATTTTTACCTCAACCGAACGATTGGCAAAGACTCTTGGGTGTGGAAATTCCAGTGTTGCAGATTCAGCAGGTCTATTGTCAATGCTGGCTTTTTCACTTTGCAAACGTGTAGTAGAGGTAATAATACTCTTTTGGTGCATTCTCATAATAGGTCCACCAATGCAACTTCCTGCGCAGATATTTGCCTCAACAAATATATTGTGATTTGGATCGTTTTGCATTTGGGTAAAAAACTCCATACAACGGTCAATTCCATCAACTGAGATTGGAGTATATCCATTAAAATTATCCTTACCAATTGTCTTAATAATTCCCTCTTGTTTTGGATAAAGTCTTGATATAGGTTCAGCAACGCCAACTGCATCAATATCAGTTTCTTCAATTACAACATTTTCTTCAGCAAGCCAATTGTCCAAATCTTCAAATGTGATAACTGCATTAACCAAACCACCAGCAAGAGGATCTTCCGCCTCATACATCTTTGATAAACAAG
>JBAQWI010000137.1:0-2089 GCA_049298835.1 Oscillospiraceae bacterium | reverse complement strand
TTTGTTTAGATAAATGACCCGATATAAATTACTATGTCTACTACCCAGTGAAAAATATATCAGAGTCTCTGACAGGGATCCACCATTCGTCACACCGGAAATCAAGTCGTTTCTTCGGAAAAAGAACGATCTGATGAGGAGAAACCAGCTGGAAGCTGCCAATGGAATTGCTGCTCTCATATCTCGGAAGATGATTACACAAAACTCCAAAACTCCAAAACTTTTTCCAATAAGAACCGAGGCTCCAAGTATTTCTGGAATGCCGTTAATCAAACCTTGGGAAAGTCTGGTAACAAAGGAAGTCAACCTAATAAATTCAATCCTGAAGATTTAAATAATTATTTCAGTTCGGTTTCGACCGATTCGAATTATGTTCAACCAAGTAAAAAATTAACTGTTAATAACAAACTTAAATTTTTTACTGAATTTTCAATTTTCAAAAAGTTTGACAATCTCAAGGTCACTTCACCGGGATTGGACGGAATTCCTTCCTGGTTTTTGCGGGTTGCGGCTCCATCAATTTCTTTTCCGCTAACTGTTCTTTATAACGAATCCATTGCTCGGTCATTTGTTCCAAAACAGTGGAAAATTGCTGTTGTTACCCCAGTTCCTAAAGTTCCAAAACCGAATACTTGTCAGGAATTCCGTCCAATCTCAGTCACTCCTATAATATCTAGAGTTTTAGAAAAACTGGTTGTTTGTCAATATTTGTATCTAGTACTGTACCATAATAAATATAAACATAACTACATGGATCAGTTTGCGTTCCGTCCAAGTGGCTCGACCACATCCGCATTGATCTGTTTAACAGAAAAGATATGCAAACTCCTGGTTAACCATCCATATATTCATGTTATCTCATTTGATATGTCGAAAGCATTTGATACAGTTCGGCACAGTGCTTTGATGGAAAAACTTGCAAATATGTCAATTCCTGATCCGGTATACAATTGGTTGGTTGACTTTCTTGAAAACCGCCAACACGTTACTAAAGTCAACCAGCTTGTATCGGGTCCTGCAATAATAAATGCAAGCATTGTGCAAGGGTCGGGCATTGGCCCTTGCTGTTACATTTTAAATTCTGGAGACTTGCATCCTAAAATAGAAAACAATGATTACAACAAGTATGCGGACGATGTATACTTGCTTGTGCCATCATCTAATTCGCATTTAATTCCAGTCGAGATAAAGCATATGCAGGAATGGGCAAATGATAATAATCTTAAGCTTAATGCAAGCAAAACTAAAGAAATGATTGTTGCCAGACCAAGATTCAAAAAGAGTCCCAATTATGTTGCGCCTCCTGCCATTCCTGGGATAGAGAGAGTTGGCACCATGAAAATTCTGGGTGTTTTGGTCGATGATGCTTTAACATTCAAGTCACATATTGAAAAGCTTCTTACTACATCGGCCAGCACCCAGTACGGGCTGAAAATTTTAAGGTCTAAAGGTCTAGTGGGTCCTCAATTGTGGGAAGTCACAAAGCAAGTCTTGAACTCTCGGCTGCTGTATGCTTGCCCGGCATGGTCTGGCTTCATTGATGCATCTTCTAGATCTAGATTAATATCTCTCACGAGGAGGCTGGTAAAATTAAACTTTTTGCCTCATGATCACGGTACCTTTGATGACCTATGTCGTGCATGTGAAACACATTTGTTTGATGTCATACAATATAACTGCGATCATGTTTTACACCATATGTTGCCTCCAATTAAAAACGAGCATTACAACCTACGACCTCGCACGCATAACAGAACTCTGCCCTGCATTAAAACTACCCTGCAACACAAAACATTTTTAAATAGAATGCTTTTTACAAATGTGTATTAGAAATGTATTTATTCATTTAATTTGATCTATGTTCAACCTGTTGATTTATGTTACTTAAATACGCTAGTCTATAATATGTATTTGAACTGTTTAGCTGCACTATATTGTACACATCGTGCGTTTGACAGATGTTTTTAATAAAGAATTTACTTACTTACTTGCGTGAGCAACAGAGCAAAAATACATAAAATATTCAATAAATATTATTCACCTGATAAGGTCCGTCGTTGTTAATAGCGACGCTGACCTCCTTCCAGGA
>JBAQWI010000136.1:0-6685 GCA_049298835.1 Oscillospiraceae bacterium | reverse complement strand
ATTGGATGTGGTTATCGTGTGGTCATTGCACAATTTTTAAAAGATGGAAATAGCAGTGAATTAAAATCTTTAAGCAAATTTCCTAATGTAACGATACTTTCAGGTAAAGAAGTGGTTGGATTTTCTTTTACGATGAATGAAGAGCAAAAGCAACTAGTGACTAAAAATCACAATGAACACTTGAAAAATACAATCTCACTTTGTCAAAGTGAGGGTTGTGATATGCTCATTTTGGATGAAGTTTTTGGTGCAATCAGCACAGGTTTAATAGATTATGAAATGCTACTATCCTTTATAAAAAATAAACCACCTCAAATCGAGGTGGTTATGACAGGAAGGGATCCAAGTGAGGAACTTATCGAAATTGCAGACTATGTCTCTGATATTCACAAGGTAAAACATCCCTATGACAAGGGAATTCATGCAAGAGATGGGATAGAAGTTTAAAAATAGATATTATTAAGCCAATACGGGATTTAAAATTGCTGTTCGACATAGCTTGTAGTGGTGTTCGTATAGTTCTGTTAGGGTTACACCAATCTCGGCAATGTCCTTGTCTAAAACAGCAGTATAACCATTGTCAGTTAGGGGAATAAGAGTATTGTTTAAAATTGCTCTAGTGGTATAGCAAAAGCTTTCAAGGTCATCTGCTTTATAAACATTTTTTCCGTTTGTTAAAAATGTTTCATAGATTGGAATGTCCCTAATTAGTACATTTTGACGGCTTGCAAGTGCCTCTAATAAAACAATTCCTTCTGTTTCTTCTTTGGTCAAGAACGCAAATAAATCGGCACCAAGATAAGCTTTTTTTAACATATCTGGAGAAACAAATCCAGCAAACTTTAAGTTTGGCAAATCGGTTTTGACTGCTTTTCTTATTTTATGGGGAACAGAGCAAAGTGGTGTTTTTCCAAACCAAATAAACTGGTATTCAGGCATTAATTGGGCCATTTTTACAAAATCTAAAAGCCCTTTACGTTCAAAAAACAGACCGACCGACATAATAACCTTATCACTTTCGCTGTAGCCAAACGTTTCTCTAAACTCTGCCCTATCATTAGGAGATTTTTCATAGAAAGACAGGTCAATGCCATTTGAAACAGCGTAAATTGGTTTGGTAATTCCATACCCCTGTAAAAGTTGTTTTGAATATTCTGAGGGCGTAACAATAATATCACCAAGATTATAGCAAGAAACAATCCATTTCTTAAAAAGCTTTGCAACAAGATTTGAGCCAACAAATGAATTTCTAAAATCTTCTTCAGTTGAATGTGCATGATAAACAACAAGTTTGCCCTGTCGCTTTGCTTTTCGAGCAACCATCCTTGAAGCAAGCCCATATGTATTAATATGAGCAACATCAAAATCCTCTTTGGGATTTGAGGTATATTCAACATTATTCAATTCAAGTGCACGTTTTTGATGTGAAACGGCACATCCAATGCCCGATATTTTAATCACCTTGCTTGCCTCAGCGTATATTAAAACTTTGATATCCATAGACTTGTCCTCCCAAAATAGCTAAACAATATTATAATTTTTCCAAAAATGACAGTAATATGTGCTGTATACTGATATAAACGAAAATGAAAATGTAAAATCTTCATTAATATTATAATAAACTTAAATATCAGCAGTTTTAGGCACCGCTAGTAAATATTTTGTAGATATAGACAAAAAAACAAAAACATTATTGTACAATATTGTTTTTGTAAAAGTGTTTACAATGAAGTGATAATGTAGTATTATTCAAGATGATGATTAATGTAATCCGTTACATTTGATTTAAGACTTATATGAATTTGCAGAAAAATTAGCACTAAGGGGGTTTTATGGCTACAATAAAAGATGTTGCAAAGATGGCTGAGGTTTCAGTTGCCACAGTTTCAAGGGTTATCAATAACGAAAACAATGTGCAAGATGATACGAAAAATCGTGTTGTACAAGCAGTAAAAGCACTTAATTACAGCCCTAATATGCTGGGGAGGAACCTAAGGCGACTTGAAACAAAAAAAATTCTTGTGATGCTCAACACAATTTCAAACCAATTTTATTCCCGTGTGGTAAAAGGGATTGAAGAGTGTGCAATCAAAGACGGGTACACAGTAATGGTTTGTATGACACATGGAGATGTGTTGATTGAAGAACAGTATCTTCAAATGTTAAAGACAAAGCTTGTCGATGGTGCAGTGTTCTTGACGGTAGAAAAAGATGGCGAAGCGTTAAATTGTGAGCTTTGCGGAGTCAATGTGGTGCAAGCCTGTGAGCCCAATCCGCAGTTTGATACACCAATAGTCTCAATAGATAACGAACAGGCAGCCTATGAGGCTGTCAGTTATCTAATTAAAAAAGGTCATACCAAGATTGCATATTTTGGTGCAGGTGATATTTATAACTCATCAGTTGTACGATGTGCTGGCTACAAAAGAGCACTGCTTGAACATGATATAAAGGCGAGAACAGAGTGGATTTTAGGAGAAGGTTTCAGTTTTAATTCTGGAATCAGGGCGGCAAGGATACTGTTAGAGCAAGAAAAAATGCCAACAGCAATTTTTTGCGCATCAGATAGCTGTGCAGCAGGTGCAATTAAAACTTTTGCACAAAATGGAATGGATACCCCAGAAGATATTTCTATTATGGGATTTGATGACACACAGCTTTCACAAATATATATGCCGGCTATAACAACAACAAGACAACCCCAATATGAAATTGGCTATAAGGCAATGGAACTGTTGTTAAAAAAAATAAACAAAACAGCAATAGAAAATACACAAATAATTTTAGGGCACGAAATTATCGAGCGAGAATCGGTAAATGAGAGAGGACGAGATTTATGAAAAAGTTAAGAGTTGGTATTATTGGTTGTGGAGGTATTTCCAATCAAAAACATATGCCTGCATTAAAGCTAATTGATGAGATTGAGATGGTTGCGTTTTGCGATATCATCGAAGAAAAAGCACAAAAAGCTGCAAAAGAATTTGGTACTGAAGATGCAAAATTTTACACAGACTATAAAGAGCTAATTGCTGATAAGACGATTGACGTTGTTCACGTTTTGACTCCAAACAAAGAGCATAGCTTTATCACTGTTGACTCGCTTCATGCAGGCAAACACGTTATGTGTGAAAAACCAATGGCTAAAACATACAAAGAAGCAAAAGAAATGGTTGATGCGGCAAAACAAACAGGCAAAATTCTTACAATCGGCTATCAATATAGATGTAATCCAGCAGCATTATATGCGAAAGACATGGTTGAAGCTGGCGAGTTAGGCGGTATTTACTTTGCAAAAGCACACGCAGTTAGACGTCGTGCAGTACCAACTTGGGGTGTTTTCTTAAACGAAGATGAGCAAGGTGGCGGACCACTTATCGACATCGGAACTCATGCACTTGACATGACACTCTGGGAAATGGAGAACTACAAACCTAAAATGGTAGTAGGAACTGTATATAAAAAATTAGGCGATCAAACAAAAACAGCAAACGCTTGGGGCGACTGGAATCCAAAAGAATTTACAGTTGAAGATTCAGCATTTGGCTTTATCACAATGGAAAATGGTGCAACAATTATTCTTGAATCAAGCTGGGCACTTAATACATTAGATGTTGGCGAAGGTATGACAACCCTTTGTGGAACAAAGGGCGGAATTGATATGTCTGAGGGTGGCACAAAACTTAGATATAACACTGTTAAACATAACAAGCAAGTTACAGAGACACCAGAACTTGGTGCTGGTGGCGTAGCTTTCTTTGATGGAAAAGAAATGGCGAGTTCTGATATTGAGTGCAGAAATTTCTATGATGCAATCCTAAAAGGTACAGAGTTAAGAGTAAAACCAGAGCAAGCAGTAGTTGTAACTCGTATTCTTGAAGCAATCTATGAGTCTGCAAAAACAGGCAAACCAGTGTATATAAATGACTAATTTTTGCTAAACTACAATAAGGAGAAACGTAATGAAACTTGGAATTATAAGCCCTGATTTTAAGCCAGAGAGCTTTGAAAAAATTAAATCAATGGGACTTGACTTTGTAGAGTTTTGTGTAAACTTTGATACGGATAATCGCTATCAAGAGTTTTATGATGAAACAGATAACATCAATGCTTCACTAAAAGAGTTAGACCTTTTTGTGGGTTCAGTAGGTCGTTGGGGTGCAAATAAGATTAGCAGTGACGGTTCACATAATTTAGAGGAACTAAATGCGGATGAAATTCTTATAAAAGCGGCGGCAAAGCTGAACTGTCCTGTTTATGTTACCAATTGCAACTATGTAGAAGAGATTTCACTATATGAAAACTATACTGCGGCCATCTCCTATTTTGCAAAGTTAATTGAAATTGGAAATCAATATGATATCAAAATTGCGACAAACAATTGCCGTTGGAATAACTATGTGACTTGTGATCCAGCATGGAGCGTTGTCCATGGACAGTTAAAGGATTTGTCTATCAAATTTGATCCATCACATTGCATTTATGCGGGTGGAGATTATCTGTCTGAAATGAAAAAGTGGGGCAATCGTTTTGCACACGTTCATATTAAAGGTAGCCTAGTCATTGACGGCGAGCGTTTTGATGATCCACCTGCTGGTTTAGATCAAACCAACTGGGGCGCATTCATGGCGACACTTTACGCTGTTGGTTACGATGGCACATTGAGCATTGAACCGCATTCTTCCATATGGAAAGATAATCTTGGCGACAAGGGTGTTGAATACACGATTAAACTGATTAGAGGTTTGATGTTTAAATAATAAAAAGGGAGGTGCTACCATGAAAAAAGGCGTTCAAATGTATGCAATTAGAGCTCTTGCAAAAGAGAGTATGGAAAAAGCACTCGAAACTGTAGCCGCAATTGGCTACGAAGGTGTAGAGTTTGCAGGATTTTTTGATCATTCAGCAGAGCAAATTGCAGACCTTTTAAAAAAATATAATCTTGAAGTATTGGGTGCTCATATCGGTGAGGATCTAATGTTTGATAAAGCAGATGAAACAATTGCGTTTCACAAGGTAATTGGAAATACTCGCATTATCTGCCCATGGTATGATATCAAAACAAAAGCTGATGTTTTGGAACTTGCAGAGAAAATCAAAGCAGTTGCTCCAAAATACAAAGATGCTGGAATGAAGCTTTTTTATCATAACCATGCACACGAATTCCAAAAAGATGGGGAAGAATACTTAATTGATATCCTAGCGTCGGAGGTTTCAAAGGATATTCTTAGTCTTGAATTTGATGCATATTGGGTATATCGTGGTGGAGAATGTCCTGTAAAATACCTAACTAAGTATGCAGATCGTGTTGAAATTTTCCATGCAAAGGACGGTATTGGAGAACAATCTACAACGCTTTCTGAGGGTGCAGTTGATATCGTTGCAGTATTCGAGTTTGCAAAGAAAAACAATATGGCTTGGGCTGTAGCTGAGTCAGAGGGAAGCGAAGACGCTGTGGGTCAAGTTGAGGCGATTATGAAAGATTATGCGGCTATGGTAAAATTAATTTAGCAGGATAAACCTACGATAAATACTATATAATGGAGGCTATGAAATGAAATTAGGCGTTTTAACAAACCTTATGTCCGATAAATCATTGGAAGAGGTATTGAAATATTTAACAGCAAAAGGCGTTGAAGCAGTTGAAATTGGCTGTGGCGGCTACCCTGGAACTGCCCATGCAAATCCAGCAGTTTTGCTTCATGACGATAACAAACTTGAGGAGTTTAAAGCTCTTATTAAAAAGTACAATGTTACAATTAGTGCTTTAAGCTGTCATGGAAACCCTGTTCACCCAAATAAGGAAATTGCAAAATCATTTGATGACCAATTTACAGATGCGATTTTGCTTGCTGAAAAATTGGGCGTTGAAGTAATTAATACATTTTCTGGTTGCCCTGGAGACTCTGAAACTTCACAGTATCCAAACTGGGTTACTTGCCCATGGCCAGAGGATTTTGGGACAATACTAAACTGGCAATGGAACGAAATTTTAATTCCATATTGGAAGAAAAAAGTTGCATTTGCAAAAGCACATCATGTGAATAAGATTGCACTTGAAATGCACCCAGGATTTTGTGTTTACAACACTGAAACTGCGCTAAAACTCCGTTCTGCAGTAGGCGATGAAATTGGTGTCAACTTTGACCCTAGCCATCTGATTTGGCAAGGAATGGATCCTGTCGTGTCGATTAAAGCACTTGGAGCAGTAGGCGCGATTTTTCACTTCCATGCGAAAGACACGAAGATTGACAAATATAACACAGCACTAAATGGTGTGCTTGACAACAAACATTACCGCGATGAACTTCACCGTTCGTGGGTATTCCGTGCTTGCGGTTATGGCAACGATTATGCTTACTGGAAAGATATTGTATCGGCACTTACTATGGTAGGATATGATAATGCAATTTCAATTGAGCATGAAGACAGCTTGATGAGCGTAAATGAGGGACTTACTAAGGCGATTAACTTCTTGCAAGAAGTTTTAATTAAAGAAAAGCCAGGAGATATGTGGTGGGCATAAGATATGTGGCTTGTTGCGAGCCCACAGGGCGAAGTGAGAAGCCCATAGCTTAGCCTTTCTTTTTCACCAAAGTGAAAAAGAACTTCCTTACAACTAGCGACGTAGGAGCTTAGGAAATCAGCCCGTCG
Source organism: Oscillospiraceae bacterium (assembly GCA_049298835.1). Classification (GTDB taxonomy): domain Bacteria; phylum Bacillota; class Clostridia; order Oscillospirales; family Ruminococcaceae; genus Paludihabitans. Next base: position 34 of record JBAQWI010000136.1, on the reverse strand, counting down.
GACAAAGTCCGACGAACCTTATAATATTTTAAGG
>JBAQWI010000135.1:0-4494 GCA_049298835.1 Oscillospiraceae bacterium | reverse complement strand
GCCAGATCGTATAAGCCCTAACAGGGCCTGCTAGTAAAATAGGGCTACGCCCGCAAAAGTAAAACCGCCGGCTTAGCCGGCGGATATTTATTAATTGGAATAACTTTTTTATCGGAATAATTACAATGCAATATAATTTTATTCATTTCACATCCCAAGAAAATTTAACACCAACATAATCTAAGAACGTTTGTTTTTACTGCTATTTTAACATAATATACTCAAATGGTAAAAAGATATACGTTAAAATTTTAGACATACGTTAAGCCGTATAGTAACAGGTTTTGATTGATATTTTAACTGTGATTTCTTGCGTTAGAAGATTAAATATGATATAATTACAAAGATATGGAACTAAATGGAGAATGATATGAAGATTTTAGGAATTGACCCTGGATATGCTATCGTTGGATACGGTGTAATTGAATATAAGAGCACTAGTTTTACGACTCTTGACTATGGGGCAATCACAACACATAAAGATACAGAATTTAATAAGCGTCTACTTAAAATTTACAATGAATATATGACTATTTTAAAGCGTTACAAACCAGATGTTGTTGCAGTAGAAAAGTTATTTTTTACAAATAACCAGAAGACTGGAATTGATGTTGCACAGGCACGAGGACTAATCTTACTTGGTGCCGAACAGATGAATATACCATGTTTTGAATACACACCACTTCAAGTGAAACAGGCTGTAGTGGGTTATGGAAGGGCAGAAAAAGCGCAAGTAATGGATATGACCAAACGACTGCTTAAGCTTGATAAAGTACCTAAACCAGACGATACAGCAGATGCATTGGCAATTGCTATCTGTCATGCACACGCTGCGCCATCAAGAATAAATATGCAAATTTATGGGAAGCTTAAATAATTTTACAAAGAAGGGGTTATATATATGATTTATAGTATAACTGGAGTAATTGCTCATGTTGAGCCATATCATATAGTTATGGAGTGTGGCGGTATCGGCTATTCAATTAGAACTTCCATGACCTCACTGGGAAAGCTTGCTAGCATTAATGAAACCACGACGATATACACCTACCTTCACGTAAGAGAAGATGCACTTGAACTATTTGGATTTGCAGAATTAAATGAGCTTAATAGCTTTAAAATGCTCATTTCAATTTCTGGTGTTGGTCCCAAAGCAGCAATTTCAATCCTTTCTGATTTAACCCCAGAACAATTTGCACTATGTGTAGCAACTGGCGACTTCAAAACATTGACAAAAGCACAGGGAATTGGACTTAAAACAGCACAAAGAATTGTGTTAGAGTTGAAAGATAAAGTTTCAAAAAATCAGATTACTAGTGGCATTGTCGGAGACACAATGCTAGATATTTCAGCGAAAACTGGAAATGCATCAGAAGCAATTAGCGCCCTTGAAGTTTTAGGATATGCCCGCTCAGATGCAACACAAGTAATTACAAGACTGGACAACAATATGTCGATTGAAGAAATGATAAAGAGTGGATTGAAGGCATTGGCCGGAAAGGTATAATCATATGTTTGATGAAACTAAAGAATTTGATTTGGAAAATAGATTGATTACACCTGACTTTTCTTGCGAGGATGTTGACGTTGAGTATTCGCTACGCCCCAAAATCCTTGGAGAATACATTGGGCAGGATAAGGTTAAGGAAAATCTTTCAATATATATTGAGGCTGCAAAAGCACGTGACGAGTCGTTGGACCACGTCTTGTTGTATGGTCCTCCCGGACTTGGGAAGACTACACTTGCAGGTATTATTGCAAATGAAATGAATGTGAATTTGCGCATTACATCTGGACCAGCTATCGAAAAACCAGGTGATTTAGCAGCACTACTCACAAATTTAAGTCCAAATGATGTTTTATTTATTGATGAAATTCATCGCCTTTCAAGGGCTGTTGAAGAGGTTTTGTACCCAGCTATGGAAGATTATGCACTTGATATCATCATAGGAAAAGGTCCATCGGCCCGTTCAATCAGAATTGATTTACCTAGATTTACATTAATAGGTGCTACAACAAGAGCAGGTCAACTTACCTCTCCACTTAGAGATAGGTTCGGTGTACTATTTAGACTTGAGCTTTATACCCCAGAACAGCTTGCAGATATTATCATGAGAAGTGCTGGCATACTTGAAATTCCATGTATCAAAGCCGGCGCTTTAGAGCTTGCTAAACGATCAAGAGGAACACCGAGGGTTGCTAACAGGTTATTAAAGCGTGTAAGAGATTATGCACAGGTTTTGGGCGATGGAACAATAACACAAGACATTGTTGACATTGCACTAGACAGACTTGAAATTGATGCGTTTGGTCTTGACTTGGTTGACAGACGAATGCTCAAAATGATAATAACGAATTACAATGGTGGTCCGGTTGGACTTGAAACGTTAGCCGCTGCGCTTGGCGAAGAGGCCATCACTTTAGAGGATGTTTATGAGCCATATCTGATGCAACTTGGTTTTTTATCAAGAACCCCTCGTGGCAGATGCGCGACGGCACTTGCTTATCAGCATTTAGGTATACTTAGAGAAGGTCAAATGACTATATAATTTGGAGGTATGTATACAATGGGAAGACTTTTTGGAACCGATGGTGCAAGAGGAATTGCAAATATAGAACTTACGTGTGAGCTTGCAATGCAAATAGGCAGAGCGGCAGCAGTTGTGCTTACAAAGCACACAAATCATAAACCTAAAATAATTATAGGTAAAGATACACGCATTTCCTCTGAAATGCTTGAAGCTGCCCTTACTGCTGGACTTTGTTCTGTCGGTGCGGATGCAGAATTGCTGGGTGTAGTACCAACTCCGGCAGTTGCGTATTTAGTATCTAAATACGAGGCTGATGCAGGCATTATGATTTCAGCATCACACAATCCAGTTGAATATAATGGAATTAAGCTTTTTAGCAATACAGGATATAAGCTTTCAGATAAAATCGAAGAAGAAATTGAGGCTCTAATTTTTGATACACCAGAAAAAATTGTGCTAAAGAAAGGAATTGAACTTGGACGCATTTACAAAAGACGTTCAGCAGTTTCTGATTACGTTGACCATATTAAAAGAACGGTTGATATTGAATTAAGCGGAATTAACGTTGCAGTAGATTGTGCAAATGGTAGTGCAAGTTCTACAGCAGATTTGCTTTTTAGGGAGCTTGGTGTTGATGCTCACATTATTCACAGCAACCCAAACGGTATGAATATTAATGATAAATGTGGTTCAACTAACCTAGACGCATTGATCTACTATATGAAAGAGCATGGCTGTGAAATTGGCGTTGCGTTTGACGGTGATGCTGACAGATGTCTTGCTGTTGATGAAAACGGGAACTTAGTTGATGGTGATATGTTAATTGCTATCTTTGCAAAATATATGAAGAATGAAAACAATCTTATTGATAATACTGCCGTTATAACCGTAATGTCAAACTTTGGTATGCAGAAGTTTGGGAATGATAATGATATAAAAATGGTTTCCACATCTGTTGGTGACAGATATGTACTTGAAGAAATGCTCAAGCATGGATATAACCTTGGTGGAGAAGATTCAGGTCATATTATATTTAAGGATTATGCAAAAACTGGAGATGGTCAGCTTACTGCTATTCAGCTCCTTAGAATATACAAACAACAAGGCATTAAAATGTCTGAACTTGCAAAAACAATGACAAAATCTCCACAGGTTTCAAAGTCAATTACTGCTTCTCCACAAGCAAGAGAAAACTTCCTAAATGATGAAAAAATCGTCGCTATAATTGAAGAAGTCAAAACTGCACTAGCTGATACAGGTCGTGTACTTGTTCGTGCATCTGGAACTGAGCCACTAATCAGAGTTATGATTGAAGGAAATGAATTTACCTTAATTAATGAATATTGCGACAAAATATGTAACGTAATAAACGAAAGGATATCCTAGATGAGAGTTGTTTCGAATTTTACAGATTATGAAATTATAGATACCAGTTGTGGCGAAAAACTGGAACGTTGGGGCGATACCGTACTGATTCGTCCAGATCCACAAATTATATGGAATACAACCAAAGAGAACCCAATATGGAAAAAAGCTGATGCGCACTACAATCGTTCCAGTAAAGGTGGAGGCGAATGGAGTTACAATAAGAAAATAAAAGATAGCTGGGTTATCACTTATAAAGATTTAAAATTTAATATCCGACCTACTGGTTTCAAGCACACTGGACTTTTTCCAGAGCAGGCTGTTAACTGGGATTTCTTTGATGAGATTATAAGAAAACAAAATAGAAAAATTAGTGTATTGAACCTCTTTGCTTATACAGGTGGAGCTACGATTGCTTGTGCAAACGCTGGTGCTGAGGTGTGTCACGTTGATGCATCTAAAGGAATGGTTGCTTGGGCAAGAGAAAATGCAGCTACTTCAGGACTAAATGATAAGCCTATTCGTTGGATAATTGATGATTGCGAGAAGTTTGTTGCAAGAGAAATTAAACGCGGAAAAAAATATGACGCAGTTATTA
>JBAQWI010000134.1:0-2117 GCA_049298835.1 Oscillospiraceae bacterium | reverse complement strand
GCGGCATGGGGCTAACCCATGACATAATGCCATGAAGTCATCACAATCAATCACGGTTGACCAAATTTTATTCATGACCCATGAGACAAAATGATGAATTCCATGACAGCACAGGAAAGTTTATACTCCTTCTTATGGTTTTTGAGATCGCTATATAAGAAGCACGAATCGGACTAACGCTGGCATTGAAACTCGCTGAAACTCAAGGTCACAAACACAGTTATTTATTTTATTTATTTATTTATTTATTTTCCAACACTGCATAATATTACATCAAGGTAAAAGATTATAGTAGTAATATAAATATTAAAAAGTTGCAGGTGGATGGGCACTACAGGATACAAGTCGCTTATAAAGGCCCTATGTGGTACATTCATTATAGCAAATAAACTAAAAACAAGTATTGAAAATTGATAGCATATAAATGTCATATTATTACAAAGCTATCTCTAGAATAAAAACAAATTATTTACAATAAAAACACAGACAAGAAGAAAGTTAAAACAGACAAAAAAAACAATTAATGTAAAATACATGGATGAATGAGATGTTTGGATAGGTCAAATTTTGACAATTTATTTTTAAAGGATTGAGTGTTTGGAGAAGAAACAATTTTGTCAGGGAGGGAATTCCAGGAATTAATTACTCTGGAAGCGAAGAAAAATTTCCTGGTATTAGTCCTAGTAAGGGGAACTGAGAATCGTAGAGAGTGACCACGTGAAGAATGAACGTTGGGAGAGAAAGTAAAAAAGTCTTGAAATGACAAAGAAACTAAACCATGAACAATTTTAAAAACAGTTATAAGATCGATCATAAGGCGTCGATGTTCGAGAGATTGAAGTTTGAGATTAGTAAGACGTTCAGCATAAGTAAGTTCGCCAAAACTAGGTAGTCGCTTAGTAAATTTGCGCTGAACACTTTCTAGAGCATTAATTTGATTGATAAGACAAGGTGACCAAGCAGGAGATGAATATTCTAGAATGGGGCGAATATAGGTTTTAAAAGCTCTGATAAGATTAAAAACATCCCTGGATAAAAAACTCCGATGTACCAGAGCAGCACGCTGATTAGCTCTACTAATGAGGTCATGAATGTGCCTATCAAATTTAAGATTGGGTTCAATTAGAATACCAAGATCTTTGACTAGATCAGATTTAGTTATAGTATTGGTTAAAAATTTGAAGGAGTTATCATTGCACCGTTGACCAAGATTTATGATGAAACATTTGGAATATGAAATTCCAATTTGCCACAATGTAGCCCAATTTTGAATATAATCCAGAAGAATTTGGAAATTTTGAGATGCAGATGGGAGGGTTACTTCAGTATAAAGTTTGATGTCGTCCGCAAAAAGTTTAGGAATTACATTATTATCAAAATTATCTGAAATATCATTGATGAATAAAATGAATAGAAGAGGGCCTAAGACACTTCCCTGGGGAACACCACTGATTACGGGGAGAGGTGATGAAAGAACAAGAGAAAGGCGGACAAGTTGTGATCGGTTGGAAAGAAAAGCCTCGATAAAAAGAAACAAATTGCCAGTAATGCCATAGCCAGAAAGTTTGTGGAGGAGTTTAGCATGGGAAAGGGAATCAAAGGCCCGACTGAAATCAACATAAGCTGCCAGAACTGACTTGTGATTGGAAAGAGATAAGGTCCAGTCATTCAATGTTTCAAGTAAATTAGTGCATGTGGAATGACGTTTGAGGAAACCATGCTGAGCCTTTGATATAAGATGGTGAGTTTGAAGAAAGGTTAATAGATCTGAAACAATAATTGTTTCGAGTACTTTGCATATGGAGCATGTCAGAGCAATTGGGCGATAATTGGCCGGATCTGAGGAGGAACCTTTTTTGAACTTTGGAGATATTATTGAGATTTTCCATTCGGATGGGATATCATGAATGTCTATGAAGGAACGAAAAATGGTTGCAAGAGGAAAGGCGAGAGAATGAGCTGCGGATTTATAAAAAATATTGGGAAGTCTGTCAGGGCCAGCCGATGCATTTGTTTTGAGTTTCAGTAAAATATTCAGGACAATGGTAGGATTGACGGTAATATCAGAGATGGAAATATTGTTTGAAGGAAGTCTTGAAGGAAATGGAGGGTGTATA
>JBAQWI010000133.1:0-1760 GCA_049298835.1 Oscillospiraceae bacterium | reverse complement strand
ATTTGTCCATCAGGCGACATATAATCAGGGTCGCTGTTCTCATCCACTACAGTCTGTGCACCATTAAAGTATTCCCCCTTCAAGCCTTCACCGTTCGCTTGGAGGTAGTTAACCCGAACCGGGCTCTGGTATTCATCATAATGTTTCTGGCAGGCATAGAAAGCCGTAGATGGCACCATACTCTTAAACTCTCCCTCTTTCTTCCAGAACAGAAATATGGTGGAGTTAAGCGGTATTTCTTGATACTTTAATGAAAGCCTATATTTGATGCCTTGCTCCAGATACATGGAGTGATTACTTTTCGTATACTCTAAATTAACCAGGCCCCAGCGATTAATAAGTGTTTCTCCATTAATTTTCAACTGCACCCCGTCGTCAGAGTAGGTGTAGAAATCATAATTTCCGGTACTTGGAACCTCAATATAACCAGTCCAGACAACAGAAAATGTATCCCTTTCAATACTGTCGTCAGGAGCGTCGGTCATCCAGTTAAACCCCTCAAACTGGTCAATGCGAATAAGTCGCTCATAGCTTAAATTGCTTGGCTCAGCAGTGTCAAAATATTGCCCCAACAATCCATTATAATAGCTTGTTGCCACTGCATCAGCATCGTCAATATTATACGAAAACATAAAAGTTAAGCATACTGCAAGCATCATGACACCACCCAATATACTCCTCAATTTTCGTCCCACAAAAACACCTCCCTCATCATTAACATTACCAACGTCCATTATTTTTTTGTTTTAATACTCACCGTTTTCGTATTTTCATTCCATTGCACCTCGGCCCCGAAAACTTCAGCAATAAATCGTATGGGAATCATCGTGCGGTTTTGCTGAATGAAAGGCACTGCATTAAGCATTATCATGGCATCATCAACCACAGCACCTCTACTGCCGATCACTAAAAATACATATTTATTATTATGTTTAATTTCCATGCTTTTGGACTTTTCTCTCCACACTATCTCATGATCAGTAACACCAACTGCATTTAGTATCGCGCGAAAAGGCAACATGACCGAACCATCTACATTTATAGGTGAAACATCTGACTGCACCTGCTTCCCGTTAACCTGAACAGTAATTTCCTGATTGCTTGCGTAAGCATTGGGAATCATACCCATCGAAAATGCAATTACCAAGGCGATAACAACAAAACGCCGCATATATACCCCCCTCTTTAGTCCCGCATCATTCCAGGACCTATGGCACAAGTCAATTCATGCTCTGTATTTTTATTATGAATGCTTTTAGCAATATTTACAATAATTTTTGGTAATCAATTCATATTATATGTTAGACCATTATTTCACGCGTAAACTGCAGTTTCATTAACATAAACAGACGATCTGATCTTCACACCACCAAATAATATCCAGGTCCTTTTAGGCAAAACAATATATATGTAATATATAAATATTAGCTTTCTTTTAGGTTAGGAAGGATTTCCCATAAGTCCTAACGAATGATAAAAAACCATACACCCGTATTTCGTTGCTAATCCCACAATGATAGTATCCCTATAGATTCATCAGCCACAAACGGCGACCCGTTTTCATTGCGTTTTGTGCCTGAGCGTTTGCGAAAGGAATGGTTATAAGTATGAAACAATCTCTTGACCCTTTTTCTCAAAACATTACAAAGGAGACAGAAACGCCAGAAATTAGTTTACCACCGAAGATGTCACTTATTAATGCTCTTTTCTTTTCCATACCGTTATTATCTTTATTCATGATTGAATTTGCATCGAGGGGT
>JBAQWI010000132.1:0-4156 GCA_049298835.1 Oscillospiraceae bacterium | reverse complement strand
CAAAACTGTGAAAAGATTTCTGAAATCGATAAAGAATTGACCGAGATTCAAATAAAATAGCTGGAACGCCAAATTAATGAATGAACGTAGTACTTAGTAAAAATAGGTTATACCGATACTAAGTTTTGTGGCCTCACTAATCAATGAAGCGCCTCAGTATTGCAGTTATTTTTGACTATTTGAATAAAAATTTTAAACTTTGTTGAATTACATAAGCTGTCAGATTTCAGAGTGGAACAGTAGAGCCCCTCCACCCCAAACTGTATTATATATATATGTCTTGCACTATTGTATAAGCAGATGTGATCTTGGATTTTAGATCCTTTTATGCAGGATAATTTATTTGATCATTGAATTTAGATTTTTATGAGATATCTTGGATCTTATATTCATAATCTAATTATAATAGAATTGAATTCAATCTGTAGTGTAAATTAAATTGCTAATTCTTGATTAGGCCTACTGTAGACCCAGAAATGTTTGCCCGAATTAATTTAGTTAACAACAAATAATTTTTAATTTAATTTAATGGGCCCCAAGTTTTAGGTTCCAACAATAATTACAAATTCAAAGATGGATCTACTACAAATTAAAAATTATGTTTGACCTAATAAGCATATAATGAAGACCACACAATATTATGTTGCATACAACATGATAAATATTAATCATATTTTAAAACTTAATATTATAGTATTTCAGTAATAAATTAATAAAATATCCAAAGTATTCAGCACTATTCAGTTCAAGTATGAATCATAATATTCAATGTGTTTAAGTGAATGTCTTGCAACGAAAACTGGAGAATATTCGGTATAATTAAATCCATTCCATCGTAATGTTCCATTGTTCATACGTTAGATGTCTGCTCTGAACAGATGAGCGAGTTTCAAGTTGAAGAATATTTTGTCAACCATAAACAATCATGTTCATCACTAATATAATCCAGTAACTTGAAGTCAAAATCCATTGCATTCAATGATCGCTGTAAAACGAGGTGAATACGTTTCAGAATCAGGATACTAAACCATTCGCAAAAATATTACTGTTCATAAAACCTACAAAATATAAAAGAAATGTTAGAGTTTTAAAAATTTCTATTGATTTTACTTCAAATAGTAAATACATAATTGCAGTTAGTCATGCCTCCTGCGTCCTAATTTATTTTTATTTATTTATTTATTTCAGACCACAAAAGATCCATAGAGAACATTATAACATAAACAGAAAAGATACTCTACAATCTAACATAACTAATAATAATTATAGTTAACTAAAAGTAATAATACTGATGATTGCATGCAAATGTTTGTTGCTTGACCCACATCGTTCAAGTTGATTCCCAAGCATAATTTTACAGTTCAACAGTAATGTATCGAAGCTAGGTAGCCTCAATTCAAACAACATATTTGTCACACTATAGTATTTATGGAAGCCAAAAAACATTTTAATGCATTTATGATAGCATGATAAAAAGTGGTTCAATGTTTTGGCCGTAAAATTCCTCCAGAGTGCAATATCATAAAAACACAAACAATAAGACTTAAATAGTTTAAGCTTTACACCAACTGAGCATCTGTGAAATCTCCTTATCAAAATATTTGTGCGTGTATACAGACATTTAATTTCACGGTTTATATCATCATCATCACACATATCGTGATCAATAATATGTCCAAGATATTTAAATTTTGTAACAAAATCAAGATTACATCCAGCTAACTGAAATCTGGGGAAATTATCACATATTATTTTACATTTCTCCTTCGGATTAAATATCATGCAAACAGTTTTTAACGTATTGAAAGTCATGTTTATGAGAGAAGCTTCTTCGTGTACAATATTTAACAATGATTGTAAAGCAGCCCAGGATGGTGCAAGAAGAACCATGTCATCAGCATAGGCCAACAAATTAACAAAGTATCCTCCTAAGTTACATCCAATGCGTGATTGAGTGACAGTTGCAATCAAATGTTGTATATAAAACCTGAATAAAAAAGGGGATAATATTCCCCCCTGCCGAACACCGTTTCCTATAGAAAATTCATCTGACGTAGCATTCTGCCACCTAACATGCATTGACTGATTGCTGTACCAAAAAGCAAGTAAAGAAACAATTTTCTTAGATGTATCATCATGGTCTAGTAATTTACAAAATAACTGCCAGTAGTTAACTCTATCAAATGCTTTGTTAAAATCGATAAAACACGTAAACACATGACTGCCTCTTTTAGTATAATAATCAACCGTCTTTTTGAACAAAGCTGTACATGATAATGTAGAATGATGTTTTTTAAAACCAAATTGAAAATCGTCAATGTCATCATGAGAATCAATTATACGTAACAAAATGTTTTCAAGAATTTTTGATACAGCAGTGGACACCGCAATTGCTCTGTAATTATTACAATCACCCAGATCACCAACTTTTGATTTTACCAAAGGTATTATTGTTGCTTCACAGAAGGCAGGTGGTAGGTGTCCAATTGATATACACAAGTTAAAAAATATGCTCAGCAATAAATGCAATCTGCGTCCCCCATACTTAAATGCTTCTATAGTGAGGCCATCTGGCCCAGCAGCTTTGCCCAATTTCTGCCCATTTATCGAATTAAATACATCTTGAGTGGTCAGCTGAACTTGATCAATCTTGTCAGGGCTAAGTAAGAGTTTTTGTTCAAATTTTGTTTTAAAATTGCAATCTTCAACAGAATTATACAATTTTTTAAAATGGTCTTTCCACATAGCAGCTATATCTTCATCACCAGTGACACCACCAACACTAACAACATGGTTTGTACACCTATTATTGCTGATTTTGTACACACTGTTCCAAAATTTTCTTGGGTCTTGATTGTTTATATTTTTGGCACAGGCATCAGCTTTAGACTGCTCAATGTGACTCTTGCAGTACCTGAAAGCCAGCTTAAACACTGCCCGGGTTCTTTTCATATTTTCAAATATTGCACCCTGTCTAGGTTTTCCGCAAATAAACCACTCTTTAAAAGCATCTCTGGCTATATCATGTTTATCCTGAGCATAATCATGCCAACCAGGAATATTATATTCATTGGTTGCACCTTTAGAACACTGAGGTATAGTGTCCATTACCACAGACTGAACAGACTCAATAATGTCATTATAGAACCTGTCTATATCAGCAACACACACTTTATTATTTATAAATTTAGGTAACATGACCGTTTGCAGTGTGTTGTCTACAATTTGTTCATATAAAGCAAGAGATACTTCATCACATGCATTCCAATTGGGTTTATTTTTAAGACAAAGTTTGTTATTCATATTAAATTCATTTACATTAGTGCAGCCAATGCTCCTATCGATAGGACAAAACACTGTGAAAGACACAGGCTTATGGTCAGATACAATATATTCATTCAAAATATTTATATTTATTATTTTGCTATCTATTGTTGCACTGCATAGAATATGATCTAACCACGACATATTTTTTCCATCGTCACTGTAATATGTAAAGGCATTGTCTAATCTACCAATATCTGACAGAGTTAAATTATTTTCTGCAGCAAGATTTAAAAATTCATTGTAAAATCTAGATCCTTCCTGGCAGTTGAAGTCACCAGCAATTATAGTGTGAATTGCATCAGTTTCAGTTATAATTGCACTAAGCTTTGAACATATTTCTATATACGAATGAAGACTAGTATCATCGCCATAGTTTGTGGGCATGTAGACATTCATCAACAATACTGGACCAATACTAGTAGATATCTTTATACAAGTGACCCTTGATTCATGACTTGGGATAATACTAACAATATTTGCAAGATTTTTCTTATATAAAATTGCCGTACCCCCAAAAGGCCGACCCACCAAAATATCAGAAGAAATATCAACAGCAGATAAACCATGAGAATAAAAATCAGGATGAGCATTATTTAGAAGTTCTAGCTCTTGCGGTAGTAACCAATGTTACTATGTGTTATTGTGTTCAGGAAATAATTCGGGTCCTGGGCAACGTGTACGCTCTCGCTCCGCTTCGCCGACGTTGCGCTCGAAATTTTATAATAAAGTTGCATTTTTAAAACCAAAATTCACATCTTGTAAATAATGTTGTACTCTTTCTACCTGTGAACGTACGATTATTGTGGAATCAATTTTTGGTGAGATATTT
>JBAQWI010000131.1:0-8066 GCA_049298835.1 Oscillospiraceae bacterium | reverse complement strand
GCAAACAAAGCTTTGTCCATTTTTGATTTAAAGCCTGAGTTCTCTTCAAGAGCTTTTTCATCTTCAGCACTGAAGATACCAGCACGACGACCAGTACCAATGAATGTACCAATTGTATCAAATGTATCAGACAAGCTGAATGAGAATATAGTGATAAGTACAAGTGGAATTTTTGTTGGATCGCTGAACAGCGATTGAATACCCTTAGGGCCAAATGCAGCGCCAAAAGTAGTACCAAGTTGATCGAAAGAATCAGCAAGACCAGCGGTTGCGCTTAGATGTGAAAGGTCAACTACGTGCATAGGAATGCCAAGTAGGGTAGTAGCAACGATTCCAATAAGTATTGCGCCTTTTACTTTCATAACTAAAAGAGCAATGGTAATGACAAGACCAATAATTGCAAGAATAACTGCTGCAGTATTAAAGGTTACAAGAGCAGGAACAGCGCTTGAATTTGCAATTACTGTTTGATCAGGAAGAACAGTGTATGTATTCGGGTTAGATGTAAAGTTAAGCAAACCAGCATTTTTAACACCAACATAAGCAATGAAAATACCAATACCACCACCGATAGCATTTTGAATGCTATGAGGGATAGATTTAATGATGGATTTTCTAATCTTAGTAACAGTGATAATAATGTTAATGATACCGCAAATGAATACCATTGCAAGTGCTTGCTGCCAACTAAAACCAAGAGCAAAAACAACTGTATAGGTGAACAATGCGTTTAATCCCATACCAGGTGCTTGTGCGTAAGGAACGTTAGCGAACAGTCCCATTATTAAAGTTCCGATTGCAGCAGAAATGATAGTGGCTAGGAATACTGCCCCCATAGGCATACCAGTTTGTGAAAGCATTGCTGGGTTTACAATGATAATGTATACCATTGCAAAAAATGTTGTGAAACCGGCAATAATTTCGGTAGAAACTTTAGTGCCATTTTCTTTTAGCTTAAAAAACTTTTCCAAAAATTCCAACTCCTTAAATTTTTTGATAGAGATATTTCTCGATACATAAAAATAACGAATAACCGATATTCTATTTTCGATAATATCGGTCACTATGGAATTAATAATACCATATAATACACATATTTTCAATAGTTTCGACAAATTTATTTAACATAAAGTTCACAAAGTTTACGCAAAATTTATAAAAATTTTGTTAAATTCCCTTTTGCAACTTGGCAACAATTACGGTAATATCATCCTGATGTTCAGTCATACGCTGTTTTGCCTCATAGCATATTTTAACACTAATTTCCTTTGCAGGCTTGTGCGAATTGCGTTTTATTTCATCTACAATATAGCCTTCACCTGTTGCAGTAGCACCGTCTGATACGATTACAATGATATCATTATCTCTTAAGGTAATCAGTTTCCTTTCACATTCAACCCCTTGGATAATTCCAATTGGCAGTGAAGTAGACTCGATTTTCTTTACATCTCCACTAATATCTACAAATGAGGTAGTAGCGCCAGCTTTCAAAAATTCAACCTTACCAGTATACAAATCAATCTTCGCCATATCAATTGTGGATAGCGACTCATCAGTTGATTTTACAAGTAGAGAAGAATTGATTAGCTTAATTGCAGACTCAATACCAAAGCCTGCCTTAATTAATTTAGCCATAAGCGAACAGGTCATAACGCTATCAATTGCAGCACGTTTTCCTTTTCCCATGCCATCACTAAGCAATAGATAAGCATACCCTTTTGCATCAACAAAATATTCATAGCTGTCACCGCAAATTTGATTTTCGGCAAAACAGGACTGTTGAACCGAAAAGTCAATTGTATAGTTTGCTTTTTCAAAGAAAGCAATCTTTGTCTTATTATTTACAATCGTTATGCTAGGAAGGTCAAAAAGTTTGTTTGCTGCATTGGATATCGCTTCGCAAAGAACAGAGGGGGAAGTTTTCATCATGTCGTCGGTGTATATCTCGACAGTTGTGCGACCAAACCTGTCTACAGCAGAAACTACTTGCAGAGGAGCACTTTCTAATTTTGTAAAAGAGGACATAACATTGCGAGAAATAACTTCATCGTAGTTGTTTATCTCTCCGATTTCGTCGCTCACCTCACAAAGCATATCAGCAAGGGAATTGAACTGTTCAAAGACCATTTTTCTAGCCTCACAAACCTGACGCTTTGAATTTTGCTTTGAAAGAAAACTTGTATAATATACATTGATTGCTGCAATTAACTTATCTAATTTACAACATTTGTTAGCTAGGTATTTTGGCATATTCTCGTGGTCAATAGAATTGTTAATTTTGAGCTTTTGAATCACAGGGTTGAATGCATCAACTGTATCGTTATAGTTGGTATCCCAACAGTCAAGTGCACAGGTGCAACCTTTGCATACAGAGTTTGCTGTAAAATCAGAAACCCCAAGAATGTTATTGTAATCAATGTCATTGAATTTTGTGGAGATTGTTTCAAGTTCATTTTGCAAATCTTTAATCGTATCTGCGGCATAATCAAGTTTTGACGAGATACCACTTTGCATAACTCTTGAACTGATAGACTTGCCTTTGATTGTCGTATCGCTATCAATCAGCATCATAATACGTTGTGGGATAATGACAAAAAGTGCAGTTGCAAGGAAGATGTCGATGAGTCTATAGGATAGCATAATAGGAGCACCTAGCAAAAGCATACAAAAGGTGGAGACCATTATAAATGCTGAAAGTTGTCCAAATTTTCCAAGTGGAGAGAACACACCGGCAAGAAAGCTTGCAATAATTAGCAGACCTGTAAACTCAAGCATTTCAATGGAATATAAGTTTAGTGCAATCGCAACAATGATTGAACCAATACTTGCACCCATTATTCCGTATCTGCACATGAGTATGTAGATGGAAAGCACACCTAAAATTACACCTATGTTAACATTTAAAATGCTATATCCTGCAAATGCGCAGATTACGCAGATAAAAGTAATTGCCACGCTTGTAATTTGAATGTAGGAGAGTATGGGGTTTGCTCGTTTTCGTAACAATGCATCAGAGGAAATTGAGAAAAAGTATGTAAAGCAACCACACAAAAGGACTTCAATGCACATAAGTAACAAATTAACCATGCTCACCTTGTTTACAAAATTATAAAATATTGCGCAAAAGGACATAGAAGTGATAGCTATAACACTTAAAAATGCGGGTTTAATCTTTAATTTAGTTATCTTTGCAATGCAAAACCTAACCCCAAGCACAAGCAAAATTGCTGTTACATAAAATCCTGTATAGCTTGTCTGTGAGAATAAAAAGACACTGATTATTGTGCCTATTGAGGCAGTTATTGCATATTTTATTGGTAGACAAGCAACAAACGCCACACCAAAAGGGGAGATTGCAGAGAAAATTGTTGCGCCACCAAATATGAATGAGAGTATGCCAACAACTACCGCTTTTGCGACTGCAATTGCATCGGCGGAATGCCTTTCAATTTCTATTGCTTTTGTTTTCATAATACTTCCTCCATCTAATCTATCATGTATATTCAATACCTTTTAATTATATACATAAAATGGAAAAAACTTTGTCTAACTAAAAAAGCGAGAGAACACTATTAATGTTAAAAATGAAAATAATACATTCCGTATAGGGATTTTGTGTCGGAAATGGTTGCATCAGTAACCTTTCAGTGTTATAATATGTTTATATAAATTATTTATATTTTTTGGAGGGCAACATGAAGAAGAAATTGAGTTCATTGGTGGTATTTGTCTTAAGTGCAATCTCATTGTTGATATCGCTAATACTGTTTTGGAATATGGGCATTTATGTAGATGAGGCTAACACTTCTCCTGTTGTTGTTTACGGTGGCGATTTTGGGCTTAATATGGCTTGGCTACGTCTTGCACTGCTGGCAATTGTTACTATTATTTCAGCAGTTAAACTGTTCCGCAAGCAAAGAGTATAAGCATAATACAAAATTAGGGTGTCATCGTTTTCAAACGATGACACCCTAAAAATATTTTTATCTTAGCCTCTTTCATCAAGCGGAACATAGTCTCTCATACTTGAAACACTCTTGTAGGCAGGTCTGATAATCTTACCAGCATTGATCAGTTCTTCTAATCTATGAGCACTCCAACCAGAAATTCTTGCAATGGCAAAAATAGGGGTGTATAGCTCAGGCGGAAGATTTAGCATACTATAAACGAACCCACTATAGAAGTCAATGTTAGCACTAACACCCTTGTAGATTTGACGTTCATCACCAATGATTTTTGGTGCAAGTTCCTCAACAAGTGCGTATAGCTTTAACTCCTCGTCAAGCCCTTTTTCTTCTGATAGGCTCTTTACAAAATTTTTGAATATTTCTGCTCTAGGATCTGATAGAGAGTAAACGGCGTGCCCCATACCATAGATTAAACCAGACTTATCGAAAGCTTCTTTGCGCAATAATGCTATCAAATAGTTGGAAACTTCTTCTCTATCGTGCCAGTCTTTCAAATTCTTTTTCATATCTTCGAACATTCCGACAACCTTAATGTTAGCACCACCATGTTTAGGACCTTTAAGTGAGCCTAAAGATGCAGCAACGACAGAATATGTATCAGTTCCAGAGGAAGAAACAACATGGGTTGTAAAGGTAGAGTTATTACCACCGCCGTGCTCTGCGTGTAAAACCAAAGCAAGGTCAAGTATTCTAGCCTCAAGTTCGGTATATTTACTGTCTTGACGCAAGATATACAAGATATTCTCTGCGGTAGAAAGCTCAGGCAAAGGGTTATGGATAAACAAGCTTTGGTTGTCGTGATAATGTGCATATGCTTGATAGCCGTAAACTGAAAGTAATGGAAAAAGCGCAATTAACTGTAAACATTGTCTTAAAACGTTTTCAATACCTATGTCATTTGCGTTGGTATCATATGAATATAGAGTCAAAACACTTCTAGCTAGAGTGTTCATCATATCAGCACTTGGAGCTTTTAATATGATGTCGCGTACAAAACTGGTAGGTAACGAACGATAATTTGCAATCACATCGTTAAAACCCTTAAGCTCACTTTTGGTAGGTAGTTTGCCAAACAATAAAAGATATGTCGTTTCTTCAAATCCGAAGCGTTTATCTTTGATAAAGCCATTAACTATATCATCAATATTAACACCACGATAATAAAGTTCTCCTTCACACGAAACCTTTTCGCCGGTGTCTGTTGTTTTACTTGAAACTATTTCTGAAATCTCTGTAAGTCCAGTTAAAACACCATTACCTTTAAGGTCACGAAGTCCACGGTTTACTGCATACTTTGTATAGAGTTCAGAATTAATTGTGCTGTTGTCGATGCAAAGTTTTGTCAAATCAACAATAGCGGGAGTAATTTCAGAAAAGTTAATTTCTTCAATGTTTGCCATAATAAATGCCTCCTTTTTCAAAAAAATGTCATGTACAGTTGTTGTGGATATCACTGTTCCAAAAGAAAACTTACTTGTACATTATTCATACTTATGTATAATATGAGTGTCATTATACCATAAAGAAATGGGAAAAAATATTACTAATTTAAAAATAATCAAAAAAATACTGCCCAAAGGCAGTATTTTTTTAGCTTTTTATTATTTAATGCAATAAATTTCTATAATTTACTTTGTTAGTTGCTCAATACCTTTTTTAATACGTTTAATTGATTCCTCTTTACCCAAAATTTCAGCAAGATCAATTCCGCCACCAGGAGTAAATTGTTTGCCTGAAACAGCAACACGGATAGGCCATAAAACGATACCATTTTTAACGCCCATTTGTGCAATTAACTCAAACAGTTTCTCGTGGATAGCCTCAAGATTCCATGTGTCCATTCCCTCAAAAACAGGCAATACACGTTGTAGTGCGTCAAGGGAATTTTCTTCATTGGTTTTCATTTTTTTGTGGCAGTACAACTCATTTGAGTATTCTGGAAGCACGTCGATGAAATCAACCTGCTCTGAAATATCATTGAAAGTTTCAGTTCTAGGCTGTAACATAGCGGCAAGAAGCGCTACGTTAATATCCTCACGTTTGCAAGTTTGACGAATATAAGGAAGTGCAAGAGCAGCAAATTTTTCTGGTGCAAATTTTCTGATATAAGCACCATTGATTGCTTTTAATTTTGCAGTATCAAAGATAGCAGGGGATTTTGAGATACCGTCTATGTCAAATTCAGAAATAAGTTCGCTTAGCTCAAATACTTCATTTTCACCCTTAGGGCTCCAACCAAGTAATGCAATATAGTTGATAATTGCCTCAGTTAGATAACCTTTTTCCAATAAATCCTCAAACGAAGCATCACCGTTTCTCTTTGAAAGTTTTTCGGTGTGATTTTTCATAACAGGAGCACAGTGAACGTAAATCGGTTTTTCCCATCCAAATGCCTCATAGAGCAGGTTGTATTTTGGGGTAGATGACAGATACTCATTACCTCTGATAACGTGTGTTATGCCCATTGTGTGGTCGTCAACAACGTTTGCAAAGTTATAAGTAGGCATACCATCAGCCTTAATTAGAACTTGATCATCAAGTGTAGTATTTTCAACAGTAATTGTGCCATAAACCTCATCATCAAAGGAAGTAGTGCCCTCAGTAGGCATCTTTTGACGAATAACATAAGGCATATCAGCATCAAGATTTGCTTTTACTTCTTCGGCAGATAAATTTCTGCAATGTCCGTCATAACGTGGAGCCATACCGGAAGCCTGTTGAACGGTTCTAACCTCTTCCAGTTTTTCTTTGTCACAAAAACAGTAATAAGCATTACCATTTTCAATAAGTTTTAGTGCATAGTCTTTAAACATACCCATACGTTCGCTCTGAACATAAGGACCTACAGGACCGCCAATATCAGGACCTTCATCCCAAACAAGTCCAGTTTTTCTCAATGTGTTATAGATAATGTCAACTGCACCCTCAACCAAACGTTGTTGGTCAGTGTCTTCAATTCTCAAAATAAATGTGCCATTATGTTTTTTAGCTAGTAAAAACGCATAAAGCGCAGTTCTAAGATTGCCAACGTGCATATAACCTGTTGGACTTGGTGCAAATCGTGTTCTAACCTCAGTAAAAGTCATTTCTCTAATTCTCCGTTTCAATAATATAATATGAAAGAAAATAGTAAAACTCACAACGCAGGAATATTAGTGTAATCTTTCATCAAAACTATGAGTGCGATATGGGTACAGCATTATGCTGCTTATTATTCTAATATTACAGTTTTTAAGCAATTTTGTCAATTGAAATAGCATTAATTGTTGACAAAATGCAAAAATATGGGTATACTAAATAGTAATATTAAAAGGCTGTGAAAAGAAGAGTAAGCATTGTATTCCACCCAAAAGAGAGCCCTGTTGCTGAAAAAGGGCGGTGAGAAAATTTGCCCAAGATGGTCTTGGAGCTGTGCAAATGAGGGAAACTTAGTTTGCAACGGATACACCCGTTATCGTGTCAAGCTACAAATAAATGTAGCTTATAAGGTCTTTGTCATAAGATAAGGGCGAATTAAAGTGGTACCACGAGATTTACTCTCGTCTTTAAAATTAATTATAAAGACGAGAGTTTTTATTGTCTTGACAAAAAGGTTTCGACATCGCATTGTGATGTCGGGTTCTTATGTTTTATAAAACAAGGAGGAAAAACTATGAGCAATAAATATTATATAACTACAGCAATTGCCTATACTTCACGCAAACCCCACGTTGGGAATACCTATGAGATTGTTATGACTGATGCAATTGCAAGATATCATCGCCTAAAGGGAGATGACACCTACTTTTTAACAGGTACAGATGAGCATGGACAAAAGATTGAAGAAACTGCAAAAGAAATGGGAATTACACCAAAAGCATATGTTGATGGCTTAGCAGGTGAAATTCGTGATATATGGGACTTGATGAATTCATCTTATGATCAATTCATTCGTACAACTGATGAACAACATGAGAAAGTTGTTCAAAAGATATTCAAAAAGCTGTATGAGCAAGGTGATATTTACAAGAGCAATTATGAGGGGCAATACTGTGTTCCATGTGAGTCGTTTTTTACAGAAACTCAAGCAGTTGGTGGAAAGTGTCCTGACTGTGGAAG
>JBAQWI010000130.1:0-4676 GCA_049298835.1 Oscillospiraceae bacterium | reverse complement strand
CATAATAGAAACAGTTGAAGAGTTTATAAAAAATATGAAAACCCTTTTTGTTCTAGAAAACTTAGACAACTTAATGAAAAATGGTCGTATGAATAAGATTGTAGTAAGAATTGCCACCGTAATGCAGATTAGACCAATTTTAGGATCTGATGGCGAAGGAAATATTGCATTTTACTCTAAGGCAAAAGGCACTAGGGCCGCAATTCAAAAGCTTTGTGATATGATTGGCGAACAATGTAAGGATACAAAAAACCGCATATTGGCTATCACTCATTGCAATAACGAAGAGCAGGCTATGCGCCTAAAAAAAATGGTTGAGGATATGTATTCTTTTAAAGAAATTGTTGTTATGAAAACAAAAGGACTTTCTAGTATGTATGCGAACGAAGGTGGAGTAGTTGTAGCTTTCTAGAAGCATTAATACTTGCAAACCTGTTTGATGCATATGATTTTAAATTAAATAGTTATAATAAGAAAGTCAGACTTAATGTCTGACTTTTTCTCGTCTATACTAGTATTGGTTTATAATATCTTTAATGGTTTGATGATTGTCTGACAAGATTAACTTCACCATGTACAAATTTGTATTGTATCACTTGAAAAATCATTTTCAAAATGGTATTATATACTATATATGTAGCATTATGTTACAAGAGGAGATTGTTTATGAATCAACTAGCACCAAAGCGTGTATGTGAATCTGTAACTCAACAAATTCAAATCCTAATGCCTGAGCATATCAACGGATATAACCGATTGTTTGGCGGCAAGCTTATGGAGTGGATTGACGTTGTTGCGGCAGTTGTTGCCCGTCGTCATTCTGGCTGTAATGTTACGACGGCTTGCGTGGACAACCTTGTGTTCAAGGCAGCTGCCTATGTGAATTCAACAGTTGTGCTAAAAGGTTATATCACATATGTCGGTAAAACCTCAATGGAAGTTAGAGTTGACACCTTTGTAGAAAAACTTTCTGGGGAACAGCAAATAATAAACACAGCCTATTTAGTGCTTGTTGCATTAGATGAAAATGATAAACCTACAGCAGTGCCACCAATCCTACTTCAAAACGAAGAAGAAAGGATTGAGTTTGCGGCAGGTCAAAAACGTAGCGAATATCGAAAAAGCAGATAACAAAAAATTGAAACTGAGGTAAAGACTATGCAAATGCAGTTAAATGACATAATAAAGTCATTTGGAACCAAAACTGTTCTAAAAGGAATTAATTTTAACTTTGAAAAAGGTAAAATTTACGGCTTGCTTGGCAGAAACGGTGCAGGTAAAACTACGCTGTTTAACTGTTTGAGCGATGAGGTTCAACCAGATAGTGGCGAGGCAAATATTGTTGATGAAAGTGGCTCACGATTACTCTTGCCAGACGATATTGGATATGTTTTTTCTACTCCTATCTTGCCAGATTTTTTAACTGGATATGAGTTTTTAAAGTTTTTTACTGATATTAATAAGGATAGAATAGATCCATCGAAATCAATTGATGATTATTTTGATTTGGTTAAAATTGATGTTGAAGACAGATACAGATTGATGAAAGGGTATTCACACGGTATGAAAAACAAAGTGCAAATGCTTTGTTTTATTATTGCTCGTCCTCCGGTAATTCTGCTTGATGAGCCACTAACTTCATTTGACGTTGTTGTGGCGTTGGAAATGAAACAACTTTTGCGTGATATGAAACACGATCATATCATCATTTTTTCAACTCATATTTTACAGCTTGCGACCGATCTTTGTGATGAAATCGTAGTGTTATCCGACGGTAAGCTTGAACAAATTGACCACGATATGTTAAAGAGTAGTGATTTTGAAGCTAAAGTTATTGAACTGCTAAAGGATGAGGATAGCAATGGTTAATATATTAAAAAATATCTTAGGCATAAAATTGTCTACATCGGCAAATAGATTTATTTATTATTTCAAGCGGATATGGCTAATAGGCAAAATTTTGCCTGATTCAGTTTATGCAGATAGGGGACTCAAAGGTGTTATATCATGGCTGGTTGCAATTATAATACAGTCCTATAAATTCCTGACAAAGGCACTTTATATTGGACTTGCTATGTTTTTACCATTGCTAATGATATATGAAGGGGACATACTAAAAAAAGGTTTGCCTGGGTTCATACATATATTTTTTATTATGAGTGTTTTGTTTGGCGCTTTTCAAGAGAGTGAAATATTCAAGGTTTCTAACGAAAAGTTTATCTGCTTAAAGTATATGCGGATGAATCCTAAATCCTATGTGCAAGCTACTGTAGCACTTAAATATCTACTAAACTTCATTTATTTTTTCCCAAGTATCATAATTAGTGTGATGCTTTTAGGGGGCGGATTTTTCAAAGCGCTACTGCTTTGCGTTATTATGACAGCGTTTCGATTTATTTTTGAGGCATTTCACCTCATTGTCTACGATAAACTAAAAGTCATAATACCAAGAAAATACGTCATAGTATGGATTGTCATGGCGCTTACTTTAGTGGGTGCATATCTACCGGTGTTTACCAACATTCCGCTATACACAATGGATGTCATCTTTAGCTTGCCGTTTGTACTGGCAACATTGGCTGCGGGTGGATTTTGTTTTCACTATGTGATGTTTGGTTATAAGAATTATATGACTATCTTAACACGCACTTTGGATATGAAGCTTGTTCCTGCCAATATAATGAAAGAGGCAAAAAAGTCTCAATTTAACGATGTAAAGATAAATGACAAAGATTCAAAGCTGAGCTATAAATTAGATAAATACAGCACTAAAACAGGCTATAGCTATTTAAATGCAATCTTTTTTAATAGGCATAAACGTCAGATAATCAAACCCATTTTAATTAGACTTTGTATTGTGGCTTTGGCATTTTTGACGTTTGTAACAGGATTTATAATTCGTCCAATCATGTTTAAAGAAGTGGCAGTTGCAATAACAACTATGCTTCCGATATTTGTCTTTGGAATGTATTGTATGGCAACAGGAAATAAGGCTTGCAGAACAATGTTTTATAACTGTGATATCTCGCTGCTACGATATGGGTTTTATAGGAACCCTAAAGTAATCATTAAAAACTTTAAGACTCGTCTTGTTTGGGTAGCTGGTTGTGACCTTTTGGTTGGAGCAACTGTTTCTTTGGCAGTGGTTTTAATTGCAAAGGTTGCAGGGGTAAACTGGGATATAAAAAGTATGTTACTGTTTGTAGTAACTATTTTATTGTTGTCAGTATTTTTTACAGTACATCATCTTTTTATGTACTATGTATTCCAGCCCTATACAACTGAGCTTAACGTAAAAAATCCGTTTTTCAACATTATAAATGGTATTGTCTATGTTGTTTGTTATGTCTGCTTACAGATTAAAAGTGGAACTGGCACATTTACGCTGATTGTGCTTTGCTCAACAGTTGTGTATATTATTGTTGCGTTACTGTTGGTGTTTAAGTTTTCTTCAAAAACCTTTAGGGTAAAATAAGAACCTGCCACCACAATACGGTGGAAGAACCTTTTGTATAGCACAATAGAAAATGCCGAGTGAATTTTTTCACTCGGCATTTTTGCTATACTTTTTTCTTATTTAAATATAAAATGAAGGAGTAGGCAATAGGAACAACAATCATAATTGTGAATAAAGATATGTTTATGATTGGGTTGGGAAAGAAGGCTGTGATTGCGAAAATGATACCACATACAGTCCAAATGTATCCTGCTAAACGATGAGTTTTAGTCCAGTTTTCCTCATCGGAAAGGGTCCATGGAACTTTAATGCCAACGGTGTAGTTTTGTTTGCATTTTGGTAGGTAGTTTCCAATAACCGCAAGTAAAATTCCAACAACTACACCCATAATAATGCTCATATTGAACTTAATAGTTGCAACTGCATTAAGGATAACTGATGCCTGTACGAAGTTTGCGATGATAACAATAAACCATTTGCTAACAAACAAAGCACCCTTTGAACGTTCAATGTTCTTGTGCTTAGGATCAGCCTTCACAGCAAAGTGAACTAGGACAGCCACAGCGAGCAGGATTGCTGGCAAACCAAAGGCTGCAAACAAACGTGACTGATATCCGTTTGCTACCCAGTTGGCGTCAAAGTGGACTGCTACTTGCTCTGGTAGCTTGTTGTAAAAGCAAGCTGACATAATAAATGGTACTATTGCAAAAAACCAATAGATAAAATCAAATTTCTTTTTCATCATTATTCTCCTTTAAAAAGCTATTTGTCCACATGACCACTTCCTCAAATACGGAGAGATTAAGCTCATAGTGGATATACTTGCCGACTTTAGTGTCGCTGATTAAATCAGCTTGCTTAAGTATTGATAGATGGTGCGAGATGGTGGCGGGTGTCGTATCAAATTGCGAAGAAATTTCACCTGCTGTAAGGGTTTTTTCTTTTAATAGCTTTAATATTTCACGCCTTGTCTTGTCGGACAATGCACCAAATGTATTGCCGAACCCCATTTTATACACCTCCAGTACAATTAGATATTTGTCTAATTGTTATTGTAGTACAATTTTAAACAAATGTCAACAGTTATTTAGATGATTGTCTAAATGTATTTAGTTCAAACTTTTTAAGCAAATAGATTGACAAAGGACTATAAATATGATATCATAATTAAGCGTTGTTAATACAAACGCAATTGGAGAGGTGTCCGAGCGGTTTAAGG
>JBAQWI010000129.1:0-2346 GCA_049298835.1 Oscillospiraceae bacterium | reverse complement strand
GTACTAATCCTATTATTGTCACTACAAAACTGTAAAAGTTTTTTATTACAGCATCTCTGAATTGTGGAGAAATAAAAGAAGTAATGAGAATCAGACCAGCTAAAATAACCCATAATAGCCCCGGATGTTCATTATTAAAATCGTAAATTGATTTTTTTATTTTCATATAGCAGTTTTTCATATGATCACTCCTGAACGTTTTATATCTATAATTTCGACGCAAGTTAAATTTTTCCTTTATATAACATATATTATGGTAAATCCTGTATATGAATATTGAGTAAATTGTAAAACCTGTATTTGAGGGAGGGGAATTTGAATAGATGCAAATTGTGGCAAAAAGAATTGATAAACTAAACATGGCACTATACAACCCCTGTATTAACCTACAACCGGGCGACCCAGAATAAGAGAAGGAAAAAAGTCTATGTCAGAATCTACAGACAAACCAAACGAGCTCTGGTGAAAACCGGGGCTTTTATATATTTGGAGGTGCCGATCATGCGAGAAGGTTACCGGCTGGTGATTGAGTATATAGTTTTCAAGAAGGATGATAGGGTTATATATCGCTAAAAATAAACGAACTGCATACGCAAGGCAAGGAACTTAGATTAGAGCTCGGGTTAGCTAAAATTAAGAGTGATGCAAATGTACTAAATATTGACTGCAGAGATTTTGGTACTGTAAATAATAATATCAATGCAGTTATAGACCAGATAAAAGATTTAAGAAACGAGTTAGCAGATGTATATAGACTAAAAAACAAATTTACTTCATAGTAATAATTACTTAGCCCCTTAGGGGGCTTTTTTCATGGAATTTGGGCAATAAAAAAAATGACATTAATGTCATTTGTATTTTTATATTTTTGTTTTGTCCTGGCTGGAACCATAAGGTTCCGAGGTTTTCAACACATTAAGAGATACTTGATTGGTTTTACGAAATTACTATAATCAAGAATTTAATAGTAATTATCAGAATAACCATCAAGGCCACCTCCTTTCATCACCTGAAAAGGAGATGTTTTTATTATATGCAATGAAAATTATTATATACATTAAGTTATTAATTTCCCGACGGGGGGTGGGTGATATGTAGTGCCAAAGGCCAGAAGCGAGAACCGAGATCGAGCATATGAATTCTACAAGGACCACGGAGGCAAGATAACCAACCGAGCCATTGCTGACCAGTTGGGTATCAGTGAAAAAACAGTTGGTGGATGGAAGTGCAAAGATAAATGGGATGACAAATTGAACGGAGTACTCCGAAAAACTAAACGGAGTACTCCGAAAGAAAACAAACCACGAGGTGCACCTAAAGGTAGTAAAAGCCGTAGATTGCCGGAGAGAGCATTATGCTCCAGAAAAGTTTTGAATAACTTGCTGCAAGACGCTAAATACCGGGAGGCCTTCTGGGGTAAACCTACCGGAGCAGTACAACCGCCTGCATTAAATGTAGAACAGTTTAACCAGGTCAGATCAACATATGATCTGCCGCCTATTCGGGTTTATGACCGTGTAGCTAGGATACAGAATGAAGATGGAAGTTATACATCAATACGCCTTTTGGCTCAGGACAAGTTTATTCTGCTGCCTGGCGGCAAACTGGGAGACTTTTTGCATGGGGTACCTACGGAAGCTCTATACAATAATGACCTGCAGGGAACTGAAAAACAGGGCGTTTACACCTATAACTACAGTGAACATGAACCGCCTGCCATTTACACAAAAACGGTTATGTTTGCATTCCCGACCTTCCCGGAAGCTGAACACGTTTTCCAGGCTGATGTATTATAACCGGAGGCCCTTGAATGGGCCTCTAGCGTTAATGTCTTTTATACTTTAACAGGATATAATCAAGTAACAGTTACTTCTGTTGAAGGAAAAAGTGTGGAGAAACTTACATTAGCTTCAACTAACAGCACATCATATCCAGTATATATTGATATTGATTCTATTCAAGTAGAGGCTAGTTCAGTAGCAACCACCTACGAACCCTACGCCGAAACAGTTACCTATGTCCCTGGCCCGTTGCGGAGTCTGCCTAATGGGGTTAAGGATGAGGTGGATGTTAGGACGGGGAAGAAGATACAGAGAATTAGTGGTCCGATTAGTGTATCGGGAACTATGTACGCTTCTATAGATAATACCAGTCTTACTAACATTGATATTATAGTCACTACAGCTTTTCCAAGTGCCCAAACAGGAATATCAGCCGTTGTAGAAAATAGCACAATTTATCTCGATAAGAATGGGACTCAATTACCGGAGGTTGCTGCTACGCCAGATGATAGTTCAAGTGTCGGAAAATATCTTTGGACTACAGATAAGAAGATATGGATAATGG
>JBAQWI010000128.1:0-3042 GCA_049298835.1 Oscillospiraceae bacterium | reverse complement strand
CGTTTCCCTTTTGTCAAGAAGTTTTTGCTACTTTTCTTTCCTTCTTTTCTCCAAGTTCACCGCTGTTTTGACAACTTTTATATCTTATCATAACGCCTAGTCATTGTCAAGAAGTTTTGTGCGATTTGCTGTCGAAATCTACAACTTCCACCTATGTGCAAAAACTTATCAATATCTTCAAAAACTTATATGAGAGTTGCACAGATACCCACGTTAAACGTCTCGAATAATCAATATATATTCAATTTGTAGTTTTGTATTATTTTGTTTCGTATAGTTTAGTTTATATACAGGCGTTTTAACCGACGCTAATTCAAATGGTTTCGTCTGATTATGGCAAACAGCGATGAATTTGATTGGGTTAATTTGTGAACCGCTAGTTTTTAACTATCCGTCGATGCCCACCCCTTATTACCAATATAATATAGGCAACTAGAAATGCACCCAGTGAAAGGGTGGCTATATCCGAAAAATTGATTAAAGTATATATTAACCGCATATTGAAATTAATGGGCAAATACATCGCATAAGGTGCAAAGAAAAGAAGAACACAGATACCTGCTCCAATTAGCAAGCTGTTTTTTGAGGTTTTAACACATTCATAAATATACAAAATTAAGCAGACCCCCAGTAGCAGTGCCAAAGTGTTTTTAAATAGATTCACCTCAATTATTCCCGAATATGCTTTTTTTGCTTTGCTGAGGAAAGTATCATAGAGTGATGACCCCACAATAAAGATTAAACAATACGCTATCATATAGATGGTTCTCTTTATGACCTCACTTCAAAGAATGTTAACGCTACTAGGTCAAACTCATCTTTATAATCTTAGTGAAATGTCATCAACTAAAATTGAGTTTGAGCAGTATGCTTGTTATTTTGACAATATTGCAGTTGAGATTGACGCTCTGTTAGGCAACTGTTTTGTTGAAACAATCAGCCCTGCTGGTTATGACAGCTATATGAAACTATATTCCCTACCCGAATCAATCGACTGGGATTTAATGAAGGAGATTGTCAACAAACGTCTTGCAATAACCAATCGAGATTTTACAATCGAGGGAGTGAAACGTTGCTTATCTTCTGGAGGGCTAAACGTAACACTAACAGAGGATTTTGTGAATAACAAAGTAACAATTAAAGTCTTGTCCGATGCAGGAATTTTTGGCACAAATGAAGAGAAAATTATATTTATAAAAGGTTGTCTTCCCTGCCACGTTGAACCGATAATTATATAAAAGAACAGCTCACCCAAACGGGTGAGCTGTTCTTAATTTATGTGGGAGATATGGGCGGACGACCAAAGGTCGCCCCTACAGGGTTATTATCATAATCTTCATTGCAACTCTGATATATTCTGTGATAAATTATCTATGCCTTTGAATTCTTTCACTACAATAGATTTGATTAATTTTTTCAGTTGTGACCCAACATTAGTAATACACATCTGCCAACTGCCACCAATACTACGGCAATCATCTTCAATGAGAATGGTAGGCTTTACTGTCTCAATAACATCTTTGTATTTTTCACCTTTATTGCGATAATAAATTTTTGTTCCTGCAAATCCGTAACGCCTTAGTATATCAGCCATTTCCAATGCTTTCTTACCTTTGCATGATGTGCAATACACTATCTCTGCACCTTGTTTACTCCACTCGTTTATTAGATTTACACAATTTCCGATTGGCAGGTATGCGTTATGATTGTAAAGTGAAAATAACGACTTTGGCTTTAAAACTGTTCCCTCTGCAAATATCAATATTTTTATATTCTCATTGTTGGTTTTGGAAAGTTCAATATAAGACAAAACCTTTCACCTCCAGTACAGACAAAATACAAATTACTCTTTATCCGAATGTAACCCTACGCTTCTACACAATTTTATTAATTGCATTTAAGTAGGCTTTGATACTAGCCTCGATGATATCCGTAGAAAGTCCTCGACCCATGATAAATTTGCCATCTGTGCTAATTTTAACAGAAACCTCACCAAGTGCGTCAACACCCTCAGTGACGGATTGAATGGTATAGTTTTCAAGATTAACATTCAGCTTTACTATCTTGTCAATTGCCTTGAAACAAGCATCAACTGGACCATCACCAGTGGCTACTTTTTCAACCACTTGACCCTCAACGGAAAGTTTCACGTTGGCAGTCGAGGTTATTGTGTTTCCAGAGTTTATGACAAAGCCAATATATTCATAAGCCTTATGATGCTCAACCGCATTATGGCTGACAAGTGCTTCAATATCATTATCGGTAACATTCTTTTTCTTGTCAGCAAGAATTTTAAACTCATGGAATGCTTTTTCAAAATCGCTATCACTTAAATAATAGCCTAGGGTAACAATCCTGTCTTTAAAAGCGTGCTTTCCAGAGTGTTTGCCAAGTACCATTTTATTTTGGGGGATACCAATATCCTCAGGTGAAATCACCTCGTAGGTGGTACGCTCCTGCATCACACCGTGTTGGTGAATTCCACTCTCGTGGGCAAAGGCATTTGCTCCCACAATTGCCTTATTTGGTGGAACTGTAATTCCTGTTATCGTTGAAAGCAACTTACTTGTACGATAAAGCTGTTTTGTATTAATATTTGTGGTTGCATTATAATAGTCAGACCTTGTGTAAATGCCCATAACAATCTCTTCAAGAGAAGCATTTCCAGCACGTTCGCCAATGCCATTTACGGTACATTCCACCTGTGTTGCCCCTGCTTTTAATGTGGCAAGAGAGCAAGCTGTACCTAAACCCAAATCATCGTGACAATGAACTGAAATTTCAACTTCTTTGCCCTTAGGAAGATTTGCTTTGATGTAGCTTACAAGCTCAAACATTTCGTTTGGAGTAGCATAACCCACAGTATCTGGAATATTAATCACATTAGCACCTGCACGCACGGCAGTGTTATACGCAAGGGATAAAAATCCCTTATCAGAACGAGATGCATCCTCTGCTGAAAATTCAACATCAGCACACAGGGTTTTGGCATAGGAAACGCTATCAGCTATGGCTGAAACCACCTGCTCCCTTGTCATATTT
>JBAQWI010000127.1:0-1584 GCA_049298835.1 Oscillospiraceae bacterium | reverse complement strand
AATCAAATGTCTATAAATGAAAAAAATCTTCAGATAAATGATATGGCAGATATCTACATAGATATTGCAAAAAAATATCATCATGATGCTATTTTTGTTCACCCAAACCCTAACGATATTGGAAGTGTCAAATTATTACTTGAGGCGATAAGAGAAAAAACAGGAAATCAGTATTTCTTGATGATGCATGGCGATACAACCTGCGGAATCCCAGACGGTGACCATATGATGGAGTTTACTTGTCAAATGTATGAGGAACCCGAAAAAATACATGAACAGCAAAAACGGTGGAAAGAAGACGCATTCAAGGTTGCAAATGCTCTTTCAGGTACAGGATTACTTGATGGTTTTGCGCTTTGCTCTGATTATAGTTTTAATGTAAATCCATTCTTTTCACCTGAGAATTTTGCCGAGTTAATAGCTCCACATCTAAAAGAAACAATAAAAACCTACCGTGATTTAGGTTTTTATACAATCAAACATACAGACGGAAACATTAACCCTATCCTTGACCAAATTGTTGATTGTGCCCCACATGCACTTCATTCAATTGATCCACAGGGCTCAATGGTTCTTAGTGATGTGAAAGCAAAATATGGAGACAAAATTTGTTGTATAGGAAATGTAAACTGTGGGCTACTGCAGACGGGTACTATTGAAGAAGCTGAAGCGGACGTTAGACGTTCACTAAATGAGGGTATGTCAAATGGATATGGCTATATATTCTCAACTTCAAACTGTGTTTATACAGGACTTGACTTGAATCGTTATGAATTGATGCATAGTATCTGGCGAGCAGAGGGAATATATAAAGATTAATACTGACTTGAACAACTGCTCAACACGTTTTATTTGTGTTGAGCAGTTTTCAGCTTTCATAATCTTCAATTATCATCTTTAACTTGTCATCATTTTGTACCATTACTCCAGATTTAAGCTCCTGCTGGTCAACAGATGGAAGAGTTTTAACATACACGTCAATTGTCATGAACGGAGAAGTTTCATTAGTTTTGTAAACTCCAATTTTCTGTTCATGCTCCTTTAAGTAATACATAAATTCTTTTGCTTGAACAATACTGTCGTCAGGAATAATTTTGCTTTGATTTATATAATTAAATGCAACAATGCTGGTAATAATAACTAGGACAGCTATTATTACGAGGGAAACCCTATAAGTTTTTATACGCATAAAATAAACCACCTTTATGATTAAATACTTACTACATTTTAGCTAGTATTGGTAAAATCATAATATTATATGCATTTTGTCACCAATTTGCAATAAAAATTTCACTTAACAAAAGGTTGCAAATATGATATAATAAACCTATACTATTTTTAAACAACAAACCCATTTTAGTAATTATATATACATCAAAAAGCAAGGAGGGTTTAGTACTAATGGATAACAAAAATTCAACTACTCCTAGAGTTGTTAGAACTGGACCAAAGACAACGGGTAGACATCGCAAAAAACCAGTAAACAAAAGCACAAAAACCGTAAAGGCTATTGTTTTTACAATTAGCAAAATAATACTTACAACTATATTGGTGTTGACCATCACGGGCTGTATCGTTGGTACT
>JBAQWI010000126.1:0-4078 GCA_049298835.1 Oscillospiraceae bacterium | reverse complement strand
CGTTTCCCTTTTGTCAAGAAGTTTTTGCTACTTTTCTTTCCTTCTTTTCTCCAAGTTCACCGCTGTTTTGACAACTTTTATATCTTATCATAACGCCTAGTCATTGTCAAGAAGTTTTGTGCGATTTTTCAAGTTTTTTTGTAACGTTATCTTCTACCACCCCCAAAATTACAATAAAGTAATTATTTTCAATATATTGCCAATAGTTTTGCCAAAAGTATTGACAGTATACATTATATGTTATATAATAAAGACCTCAAATATCCCCTCTCTTCTCTCTGCTGACAGAAATGTCACAGAGAGTTTTTTTTGCCCATTTTTCGTGTGTGTATTCCCTATATATAATGAAGGCTTATAATTACACTTGCAAAACCTACTCAAGTTTGTTATAATTCTTTGTGTTATTAGCCTATTCAATAGTAGCATATCGACCCTATTACTATTGATAAAAAGCTGGTATCTGCGCATCTATATTAGCAGATTAGGAATTACGGGACAACTAAGTCCAGAAATTGTGTTTATTTTTCCTTTTTGCTTCTATAATAATGTATTAATGAACATCTATGGTTCACCCAAAGTTTAACCTTCCTTAATAATAGAATATATGCCCATGTAGCTCAGTGGATAGAGCACTCGCCTCCGACGCGAGGTTTGCGTAGGTTCGACTCCTATCATGGGTACCACAAACTCGCATAAACGTTTTGTTTATGCGAGTTTTGTTATGTACATTACCAGACTCATCTATAACGCTGTAATTTTATTTATTATCTTTTTCATTTGCTTCACCTTTTTAAAATATGTTCTATTGCATTTAGAACATATCAATAACACACCATGTATATCTATTAATAGAGTGCTTCCTTTTAGTAATCTCTATTCTGCACGTTCATAATATGGCTGAAAGTCAATCTGTGCAGCATTACAAGCTTTTTCAAAGATATTAGCTTGCTCAATACCCTTTTGCAATTCCTGTTTGATACCTGCCAACAGATCTTCAGGCGTTTGTTCATAAACATTACCGTTTGCCGCCCAGACCGTGATAATAGCTTCTACAATTTCCATTTTCCCTTTATCATCTGCCATATTCCAATCAAATATGTCATAACTCACGGTTTTTTCAAACACCTCTTTAGAAACCTCTGGAACTGGACTCTCCTTATCATCAGTTTTCAATGGGGCATTATTATCCGATTCTAATGTGGAGCTTTCCGCTAAATCCGTGGAAGGACTAGTAGGGGTCAAATTATCCTCACCGAAAATCATGACAATCGCAAATAACGCAACAAATATTACCCCTGTTGTGATAAGTACAGTTTTTAATGTTTTATTCATGAATAACCCTCCTTATAAAAATTTCATCGTAATATCAGATTTTTTGTTTCTTCTGTTACAAAAAAGTCTTGCTCCACAAAGTGCCTTGCTTTTGACGCTAAACTATTTAGGAAGGTGACAATTGACTGCTTTAGCAAAGAAACATTTAAGTAATGAATTCGTCTGAATTCATTACTTGTGGCTATCCACGAAATAAGCGGGACGAGAATTACTACTGCTAAAATGATTACATATACCTTTTCTATTTTGTCCTGTCAATCATCAAGAGATCCATAAAATCATTGGCTGTAATAGTTACAAGTTCTTTTTCGTTAACTCCAAAAATGAGGGTATCTCCGTCTGTACAAACGCTCTCGAAAAACTTTTGGTCTTTTAGCCTACCGTAGCGTAACGACCGGAGTCGGCTAGTGAAGTCAAACCAAATCGTAGTTTCGGTTTCCATTTCAATTTTCAATCTATAGTTTGATAAAGGGGTTACGCTTCGAAAAACCCGCCTGTAAAAGTACTTTTCCAACTCGTTTTAAACCTCCTTCGATAATAAATATTAAGAGCTACCATATATAAGTATACGGTAGCTCTTTTTACTATAATATTCCCCGTCGGGTATTTATTTCAGTTTAGCGCCTTTAAGCTGTACTCTAGAGCAGATACGTAGCTTTATAAATATCTTTTTTAGTGTCATTTTAACTGTTTCTGAAGATATAAATAGGAGCGCACCAATTTCCTTATTTGTTTTCCCTTTTTGAGCTAGTATGGCAACCTCTTCTTCTCGTGGTGTTAACCTAAAATTTTTCCTTACCAAAACTTTTTTTATTTTTTCTATACCAATTGCTTGTTGATAAGCCATTTTATGTATTCGGTCGATACTCTCGCCATATTGTGCTACCAACTCAATATCCAATAAATCACCCAGTCGGTTGGCATTTTCAGCAAATGGTAGATAGATCTCATCACGCAATGCAAGCTCAAATACAATTTTTAATTGCTCTATTGCTTTCTCCCTTTGATTGATGTTTAAATAGGCTATGGATAAATATATGAGCTGATAAACCTTTGCCAACAAGAGTCCCTGTTCTTCTGCTCGCCCTATTAATAATTCAGAAATACCAATAAGTTTGTTATACTGCCTACTTGCTATTAAATATCCTGCATAAACAATCTGTCCAAACGGTACGGCCGCACTGTACAATAACCTTTCAAGCTCCAACGGCTCTAATATCCAGCTTTCAATCTCATCTGTATTGTCAAGCTGAACAAATAAAAAACCTCTAATTAAAGCCTGCGTATATCTGGAACGTAATTCACATCCAGTCAGTGTGCGTTTTTCTATATTACCCATAATAATCTCAAATAAAGCTGTATCACCGCGAAGAATGGAAATCCTTAGCAAGCACAATTCTGCACAATAAGATATACTGCCTTGCGCTCTCATATCTGCAAGATATAAAGCTTTGTGGCAAAGCGCTTCTGCTCCCATATCGTCACCAGCAAGCAGCAGTGATTCAGCTCGCATTACAATCTCCGCACCCATACCGTGGTAGTTTGTAACCTTATAATAATATGGCATACACGTATCCATGCTTTGTAGTTCCTGCTGCAAAGCACCACTTTCTCTCCAAAAAAGATAAAGCACAGAGGGTGCATCCATTGTCCACCCATCCACGAAAGTTAATAGCTTTGACGCGCCACCTAACAGGTCGTAAGCCTTTTTTTGTTCTTCACTCATCAGTTCAATGTTATTAAATTTTGACAAAGACATCATAAGTGCAAATTCGCCCGATAGCCACTTAAATTCCCCTTCGCTAAGGTTGCTATTGTCTTTTGTAAGTATTTGTGTAATGGTGTAACAAAGTTCCCCAAACAGCTCATATTTGCCTTGCAAAAACATTTCAAATGCAAACACAAGCAAATTTTGGGGATAATTGACCAACACTTCTTGGGGGCATTTTTCCATTATGTTTGAAATAAATATATCACTACCCATACCAACCCATTCATCCAACTCATTGCATTTGAAAGGTAAAGAAAGCAGTTGCTCAAAATCATCAATCTCATAATAGCACTGGGCAGCCTTATAGTTTTGTGAAACTGCTGCATAAGCAGCTCCCGCCCTTAGATAAACAAACCTTCCGTATTCTGTTGATTTTTTCTGCTCCATATGTTTTATGAGGTAGTCATGCAATAAACTGTGAAAAAAATAGGAATGGGAGTTGTCATCGTAACGAATAAAATCGTTTTGTATCAGTAAATCATTAGCATATTCTGGTAACGTACTGGTATTAAGCATAATCATTGCCTGTCTAAGTGTAAAACTGTCAAACAGCGAGAGTGAGAGCAAAAAATCCTGTTCCTGCCGACTCATTCTATTCCAAATGGTAGTTTCCAATAAACCATCTATACCAACGGCATTCCCAAACAAACCTTTTTCTTGATAGTTCTTTTTTTGTAGAGAAAGCGCCGCCACCCATCCTTCGGTGCTCTGCCAGATACTGTCCAGCTCATCACTCGAAAGCCGAATACCAGATTGCTTGAAAAAGAAGTTTGTATCCTCCTTTGAAAAGAAAAAATAGGAACGGTCAATCAATAGTTTTGGGGGATTGTACACAGTGCTAAAGGTGTTTTTCTTTTTTGGGGGTTGGGTTATAATCACAATGTAAAAATTACTATTAAGGTCGTTTAAAAAAGCATTATTAAGTGTATCCAAAAACTCATTTCGAATTAACTGATAATTATCGATTACCAACAC
>JBAQWI010000125.1:0-2009 GCA_049298835.1 Oscillospiraceae bacterium | reverse complement strand
AATTTGATAAGCGCGATCAATTTTATCTTTTACAGATTTGTCTGCCTCACCTGTTTTTATATAATCGTCGAGTTGGGCATAGGTAATTCCCATTTCTTGCTCATCGGTTTGTCCATCAAAAAGACCTGCGGAAGGTGCTTTTTCAATGATACTTATAGGAGCGTTTAAATAACGCAAAAATTCAAAAATCTCTGTTGCCGTTAGATCTGCTATTGGATTAAAATCGCAAGCTCCATCACCCCACTTGGTGAAATAACCCATTGTGCGCTCACTTTTATTCCCTGTTCCTGCAACAAGTGCATTTCTAGTTTGAGCAATGCAATAAAGCGTAGTCATTCTAAGACGTGGTGCAATATTATTACTAGCCATTGGTGCAATTTTACTAACTGAAATAATAGCATCAACGATAGATGCTTTTG
Source organism: Oscillospiraceae bacterium (assembly GCA_049298835.1). Classification (GTDB taxonomy): domain Bacteria; phylum Bacillota; class Clostridia; order Oscillospirales; family Ruminococcaceae; genus Paludihabitans. The sequence goes on along the minus strand of JBAQWI010000125.1, from coordinate 1,590 downwards.
TTGCCGATAAATCGATAGTTATAGTTTCTATGTGAAATTGATTTGCAACCTCAAGGGCATCTGTAGTATCCTCATCATAATTTCTCTTAGACTGACAAGGCATAATTATACCTACGACATCTTCACAAGCCAATTTGCAGAGTATTCCCACAAGAGCACTATCCTTACCCCCACTATTACCAAAAACAACTCCGTCAGCGCGTGCGTCAGCCAAAACATCCTTAATGAATTGAACTCTATTTTCAAGTTCAACCTTATAGTCTCTTTGAAACATAATACTGTACCCCTTTTAAAATAATATTTATATTAATTTTAACTTTTTTTCAGATGCAATCACAGCGTCTCTGCCTGCAATACTTTTGTTTTTCCATCTCCCAGAATAATAATATATTCCAGAAATTGCTACAGCGAATAACCATCCAACTGGATAAGACAAAAAGATGCAATCCCTTCCCCAATACTCAGCAAACAAATACGCTACTGGAATTCTTGCAATCCAAAGTCCGATAAATGATGAAATCATTGGAATAATCATCTCACCTGTTCCACGTAGGACACTTCCATACATAAAGGAAATCGCCAATAGGAAAAAAAACGGCAAAACGTTATGAAGATATGCTACTCCTGCATAAATTACAGTTGGATTTTGACTGAACATTCTCATTAAAAATCCACTTAAAGGATAAATCATTGCACTAATTATTATACTACAGCCAACAGATAGAATTAACCCTGCTCTAGTTCCAATTTTAACTCGATCAAGCTTGCCAGCACCAACATTTTGCCCTGTGTATGTGGTAATCGCTGTTGCAAAGCTTTGTATTGGCATAAATGCAAACGTATCAATCTTATTTGCGCCGTTAAACCCAGCCATAAATGATGATCCATACCCATTAACCAATGACTGCATCACCATGATACCAACTGAAAATAATGCCTGTTGAATACCTGAGGGTATTCCAAGTTTCATCGCTTTCCAGAACAAATCTTTATTAAAAGTAAATTTAAACACTGTAATTTGTATACAACTATAATGTTTATTTATAAAGTATATTCCAAAAATCCAAGAGCAAATCTGTGCAATTATCGTTGCAAAAGCTACACCAAATACCCCCCAATGGAACACTAAAACAAATAAAAGATCAAGCACAGTATTGATAATGCTTGCAATTAGCAGGAATAATAGAGAAGTTTTTGAATCTCCCAATCCTTGTAAAATGCCAGCATTAATATTAAACCCAAGATTTCCAATCATACCAACAAAAATCACTACCATATAGATCATTGCCATGGAAAGAGTACCATCATCTGGCACTTGAATGAGTGTAAGTAAAGGCTTGGTCAACATAACACCTATAAGTGTAAGTGGAATTGTGCCAATAATCATTGCAGTATATATTGTACCTACTGTTTCGCCTACTTTTTCAAGATCATCAGCACCATAGTACTGTGAAATCATTACAGTTGCACCTACGCCAACCCCCATAAATAACGAACTTAACATAAATATAATAGGAAATCCAGTTCCAACTGCAGCTAGCGCCTTTTCTCCGATAAAGTTTCCAACCACAATACTGTCAACCATATTAT
>JBAQWI010000124.1:0-13654 GCA_049298835.1 Oscillospiraceae bacterium | reverse complement strand
AAACCTCCGTTATTTGTAGCGTGCTCGTGCACATTTTGTTAACTCTATTATAATAATTGTATAGCCAAATGTCTATAGCTAAAATGAAGAAAATTCGTAAGATTTATGCTGTTACTTTGTATACTGTTATGATTAAAGTTGACAGGTATATTTATCTGGTATATTATGGAAGTAAAAATAGTGCTTATATTTGGCTTTGTTAAGTTAAAATGAAACTATAGAATGAAAAACCAAATGTAACAAGAAATTTGTAGGGAGGTAGCAAAGTGAAAACTGGCGAAAAACTAATTATTACCATTGGCATTGTTGTGGGTGTCATACTAGTTGTATTTATAATAGTCAACACATATTTTCTTCCTACCACAAAAGAGCAATTCGATAAGTTAAAAGCAAACTTCTTAGGTAAGTATCACATAGAAAAAATTGCCTATGCGTCCCCAGCATCTTCGTTAAGTCCAGAGTATGCACAAGAGAAGTATGTCGGTAAGCAAGTAACTATTAAAGAAGATAGCTTACTGTTTGCTGATGAGAAGGAAATGAAAGATACCCAAGTTCTAGTGCGTGAAATGACAAACTTTGATTGGAAAGATTATGAGGACAAGTATAGTTTAGGGGTTGAGGAGAACAAAAACAAAATAGAGTTTGACCATTAATTCATGTACTATAAGACGATTATTGGCAACTATCAGTTTATCTATTCAGAAAAAGAAGTGTATATGTTAAGCAATCTCATGATTTTTAAACTAATTAAAGATGAGTAGCTTTCAAAAGTAACAAAAATGTATAAGAAAAATTAAAACATGTAGGCTAAAACCTGGCTGCCATTATGCAATCTTTAGTTGACATTACATAACGTTTTATAGTATAATGACCTAAGCGTTTCATTTATGAAACACTAAGCAGAGGTTGTGCAATCTGACATGCGGATATGCGGGTCCTGTGCAACGAAGTACCGTGAACCATGTCAGGCGGGGAACCGAGCAGCATTAAGCGGATTATTTTGTGTGCCGCAGATTTTCCTGTATGTCCGTGTGTCAGGTATCATATACCACTGCTTTTTCTTTTATACTTTTTTAAGGAGGTAATTCAATGTATCTAGCATTATATCGTAAATATCGCCCTAAAACATTTGAGGACGTGATTGGCCAGCCACATATTACCATCACCTTAAAAAATGAGGTAATGAATAACCGTACTGCCCACGCCTATCTTTTTACAGGCCCTCGTGGTACAGGAAAAACTACCTGTTCAAAAGTACTCGCAATGGCGGTAAACTGTGAAAGTTCAGTCGATGGAAATCCTTGCCTTATCTGTGACAGCTGTAAAGCAATTGAGTCAGGCTCAACCTTGGATGTTGTCGAGATTGATGCAGCATCGAACAATGGTGTGGATAATATTCGGGGGCTTCGTGATGAGGCAAGTTATACCCCTGCTCAATGCAAATACAGGGTATATATCATAGATGAGACCCATATGCTTTCCGCAGGAGCATTTAATGCACTGCTAAAAATTATGGAAGAACCTCCAGAGCACGTAAAGTTTATATTAGCGACCACCGAGGCACATAAAGTGCCGGCAACGATTGTATCCCGTTGTCAACGGTTTGACTTTAGACGTATCAAGGCGACCGATATCAAAGAAGCCTTGCTATTAATTTCGCAAAATGAGAGCTTTACCCTTGATGGTGACGCAGCAGACCTTATTGCAAGGCTTGCCGACGGTGGTATGAGAGATGCACTTTCTATCCTAGACCAATGCGTTGCCTTTTCACATCATGTTGATATTAACACAGTTTCCTCTGCTGCGGGCGTTGTAGGAAGAGAATATCTTTTTGAACTAACGGATTGTGTCATTGCAAATGATGCCTCAAAGGCAGTTTCAATTATAGATACACTCTATTCAATGTCAAAGGATTTGCAGGGTTTGCTTGAGGAAATGGTCAATCATTTCCGTAATGTCATGCTGATGATTACATTGAAAAAGCCTGACGATCTTATCATTGCCCTACCCGATGAATTTGAAAAGATTAAAACATATACCACAAAGTTGCCTCTTGCAACCATTCTCTATGCGATTTCGCAGTTGCAGGAATGTCTTGACAAGATGTCAAAGAGTTTTGATAAGCGTTTAACATTGGAGCTTTGCTTTATAAAACTTTGCACACCGTCTATGAATACGCAAAACGACGGTATCATTGCAAGGTTAGAAAAGCTTGAAAATATGATTAAAAACGGCAAGTTTGCCTCAGTGCAATCCCCTACCCCACAACCTGTAGGGGCGACCGTTGGTCGTCCTTCTGATACCCCACAAACTCCCGTCCAAACAAGTAATGACTTTGTGCCACTTGCTGAGTGGGCTGATATATTGTTTGAGCTAACTAAGGTGAATATGCCGCTTTGCGGTGTGCTCAACGGTTCAAAGGCATTTACAAAGGGTGGGTTTGTCTACATTGGTACACCAAGTGGGATGGCAGGAAAATTGATGAAGCAAGAGGGCAATGCCTCACAGCTGATATCAATTATTGAAAATAAGACAGGTCTACACTATAAAATTAAGATTAAGAGCACTGCCCCAAAGGCAGAGGAACAAGGTAACAAGCTTGATGAAGTTTTGAACAAGGCCAAAGAAAATGGCGTAAAAATAAATGAAAATTAAGGAGAAATTATTATGAAAGCAAGATTACCACAAGGAATGGGTGGCGGCGCGCCAGCAAATATGCAAGGAATGATCAAACAAGCGCAAAAAATGCAAGAAGATATGGCTATAATTCAAGAGGAGCTTGAAGCAACTGAGTACAAAACAACAGTAGGCGGCGGCGCTGTCGAGGTAATAGTTACTGGTAAAAAAGAAATTAAAACTTTGAATATAAAACCAGAGGTTGTTGATCCTGAGGACGTTGAGATGCTACAAGACTTAATTATTTCGGCAATTAACGAGGCAATGCGCAATGTTGAGGCTGATTCTGAAGAAAAAATGGCGAAAATATCTGGCGGAATGAATATGCCTTTCGGTTTGTAATCAAGGGTTGAACCCTTGACTATATATCGCGATGACATTTTTGTACTGATGAAATGTGTAGGGGCGACCACTGGTCGTCCGTTGATACAATACAAATTTATTTTGGACAAAAATGTAGGGAACGGTTATTAACCGTCGCTCGGATTGAATAATATGCAATCCCTACAATACCACAACAGAAGGGTGAACTATATTGAAATTTGGAGCATTGCCACTTACCAAGCTGGTTGAACAGTTTGCGTCACTTCCTGGAATTGGAAGAAAAACTGCACAACGGTTGGCATTTTATATACTGACCTTATCTAAAGAGCAAGCAAGGGAATTTAGTGATTCTATTATGGAAGCGCATGACAAGATAAAATATTGTACAATCTGCAAAAACTATACAGATAGCGAAATTTGCGAAGTGTGTAGTGATGAACAGAGGGATAAATCTATTCTTTGTGTAGTTGAGGATGCAAAAGACGTTGCCGCATTTGAGAGAACTCGGGAATATAAGGGTTCTTATCACGTTTTGGGTGGGTTGATTTCACCTATGGACGGAATAGGTCCTGACCAAATTTTCATCAAAGAACTTTTAAGGCGTGTTCAAGATGGCGTTGTTAAGGAAGTCGTTATGGCAACCAACCCTACCGTTGAGGGCGAGGCAACGGCCATGTATATTAGCAGATTGCTTAAACCTTTTGGCGTGTATGTGTCAAGACTTGCATATGGTATCCCTGTAGGTTCTGATCTTGAATATGCCGATGAGATAACCCTGTATAAGGCGCTTGAAAATAGAAGTGCGATATAGGTGGGTCTGATTATATTCAGATTGTAAACATACCTCTTGGTGGTGATAAATGTGGGATTGTCAAAACGAAAGTCAAATAGATTGAAAAATTATGATTAGAGTAAAAATGGTATATATTTTATAACAATATGTGTTAAAGAAAAGCATGAGATGTTGTGGGAATATTGTGTAGGGGCGATTATTAATCGCCCGAATTCACAAATTGAATTATCAGAATATGGTTTTATTGTGGATAGTGCAATTAATAATATTTCAAAGAATTATTCAGATGTTATTGTTGACAAATATGTGATCATGCCTAATCATATACATATGATTTTAATATTGGAAAACACAGCGATTGAGGATGGGCGATTAATAATCGCCCCTACAATATCCACGGTAATCAAACAGTTGAAACGGTATGTATCAAAACAAATTAGTTTTTCTCTATGGCAAAAATCCTTTCATAACCATATTATTCGCAATGAACAGGAATACCAACAAATCGGGCAATATATTGAGACAAATTCATTAAAGTGGGAATTTGATAAATACAATATTATAAGCCGATAGCATTTGTATACACCATAAGACAGCAGAAAGAGGTGAAACGCAATGGCGGAAAAAGAAAATACCAAAACCATTACAGTCAACAAGAAAGCAAGACATGATTATTTTGTAATTGAGAGCTTTGAAGCTGGCATTGAGCTAGTTGGAACAGAGGTAAAATCCATTCGTCAAGGCGGAGCAAACCTCAAGGATAGCTGGTGTAACATTGAGAGTGGTCAACTTATCGTGAAGCAAATGCATATTAGCCCATATGAGCACGGAAATGTATTCAACCGTGATCCTGTGCGACAGCGAAAACTTTTGATGCATAAGGTGGAGATTGACCGTCTGTATGGTCTTATGAAACAGCAAAGTTTTACACTTATTCCATTATCAATCTATTTTAAAGGCTCTCGAGTTAAGATGCAGTTAGGCTTATGCAAGGGTAAAAAAACCTATGACAAGCGTGACGATGAATCAAAACGTGATTCTGAGCGTGAAATAAGTAGGGCAATGAAGGAACGAAATAGAGGTTAGACTATGCTTTATAAAGAAGAAGTTATCAACATTGATTATGAGGGATACGATCTTGAAGCACCAGTAAAACAGGCAGTTCTCCGATCCTATATTATAAACACAACTAACCATGCCTATCTGAGTGGCAAACGTCCAGCAGTTATCATCTGTCCTGGTGGTAGTTATACTACGGTTGCTGACTTTGTTGAGGGTGAGCCTATTGCACTAAAGTTTATTGCAAGCGGAATTCATGCCTTTGTGCTGGAATACTCAACCCAACCCCTGCGTTTTCCCGGTGCGTTACTGGAACTTTCAAAGGCAGTTGCAACTGTTCGGGCAAATGCTGCAAACTACAATATTAATCCTAACAAAATAATAGTGTGTGGTTTTTCAGCGGGTGGTCATCTTGCGGCAAGCTTGGGCATATACTGGAAAGAGGCTTTTATTCAACGCTATTTGGGGTATGATAACAATGAGAATGAACCGAATGGTTTAATTTTAGGTTATCCTGTAATTTCCAGTAAAGAGGGTGTCGCACATCTAGGCTCTATGAGGAATTTGCTAGGTAAATATCCAGATGAAAAAGAAATTGAATTATTTTCCTTAGAAAATAACGTTACAGACCTTGTGCCACCAACCTTTTTGTGGCATACTAGTAGTGATACTTCTGTTGATGTTCAAAACAGTTTGCTTTTTGCAACTGCATTAAGCCAACATGATGTAGCATTCGAGATGCATATATATCCAACCGGCGACCACGGGCTTGGGCTTGCAAGTAAAGTCACTGCCAGTCACTTAGGTCAGATTGTGCCAATTTGTCAAAATTGGATTGATATGGCGATTCGGTTTGTAGATGATTTGTAAATCCATGTAGCTTGTAATATTACAAGCAAATAATAAGGGGGCGTAAAGGTTTCGACGGGGATCAAGAACGATAGTAAGCGAGTAGTGTGGGCGAAAACACTTTAATTGTCGCAGTTTATAAATTAAACGCTAAAACTAATAAAACAAGTAACTTCAATAACATGGGGTTATGCGCAGCCTAAATTAGGTTGTCCATGTATCATTTGAGTACCACTGGCTTATGATATGTGTAATTAAAGTGGTGAACGCTCTTTGAGATTAACCTTGTATCAATCTGCGTATTAAAGGTTACCAAGTCATAAAGCCTGCATTTTGGCGTTGTGGCAAGGGAATGTAAATAAAATGCTACACTCGTAGAAAGCTATCCGGATAGGTTTTCGGACAGGGGTTCAACTCCCCTCGCCTCCACCAAACAAACCCTGCAAACTACTACGTTTGCAGGGTTTTATTATTTCCAATAACACACTTTATAACACACTTTTTAGAATGTCTGAAAACAAGTCATCAATTTGTACAGCAGTTTTTTGCAGTTCTCCATTCATTTCGTGCCCGTATGTGCCAAAGGTATCCATGTTTTTACTGTGGCCAATGATAGGCCGTATTTGTCCGCTTGAAAGATTTTTCGCAATTGAAACGAAGGTATGGCGCATTTCATATAGTGAGATGTGAGGAATGGAATTGAACTCACAATATCGCCCCCAACGCTTGCCGTAGGATGATAGACTTTCGAGTCCGAAGACTGATTTGATTTGACTAATATCTTTTTGAGCCTCGAGCACTTGTTTTGATTTATCGGTAAGAGCAAAATGTCGAATTGCATTTTCGTTTTTACCTTTTGTAACTTCTCCATACACGTTAATGGAGCGTTTAATATATGCCATACCACCAACGATGTCAGCCCACTCTAACCCCATAAGCTCTCCAGGGCGCAGTCCTGTTAATATTTGAAAGCGATAAGCATTGATAAATTTATCTGGCACACGCTTTCCACGTAGTACGGTTGTATCTACAGAAAATAAAGTGATTAAGTCCTTTGGTTGCAAGATTCGCTTTTGTCCACTTCGTGCGCCTTTAGGAATATTCAAATCTTCTGGGAACATCGTACTAACTTTCTTTCTGCGACAAAACTTCATAAAGCTTGTAATGGTGGCCCTTATATTTGTGAGTGACTTTTTCGCAAGTCCGGCAGTGTATGCTTTGTTAATTACATTTTGTAAATGCTGTTCGGTTAGTTTAGAAATTTTCTTACTACCTATTTCGGGAGTAATCCAGTTCTTACCGTAACCCTCGACTTTTATCCAGTTGCTTTTTGAAGTGGTTAGTTTTAAGTTTTCAACGTATTCATCAAATAGTGTGGAAAACCTCACGTTCTGATCTGTAATATTATCGTCAAGCCATTCATCGGCTTTTTTGTGGCATTCACGTTTACCGTCTCGCCCTGGTGTAGAACAATAAAATGATTTACGGTCACAATCCTTTTGTACGTTAATTTGCCAGCGTTTATGCTTGTCCATCCATACAGCTGTTGTAGTACGTTTCATGTTAAATACTCCTTTACTTTAGCGCCCGATTATAGTAAAATAAAAGGGCAGAATTATAGTGTTGTTGACTGTCTAAGGTCGATATTTTAAGACTGCACGCCCTTTTAGTGTTAGCGCACTAGGAGGGCTTTTTTATTTGCTGAATTCTACCATTCTAAACCCTCATAATAGCAGACAATCTTTTGCATAAACTCTTGAGGTATGTCAAAATATTCTGCCAGTTCCCACATTTCAGTGTAACCCATACATACTGCATCGTGAAGCTCGTCCGCTGTGACGAGCTTTTCTACTGCCCATTTATCAGCAGTACGCTCATGCTTGTTTCTTATGTCAAACGGAGTGTACTCGTTGTAAAAACTACCCGTTTCACAATGTCCTAACTCATGTGCAAGACATATTTTTTCATTCCCTGTTGAAGAAGTCATTGCATCTGTGGTTGCTATTGCATAAGTTCCGTCTATACACACAGATAGCGATTGATAAGGCACATCGTATTTAAATATAGCGATGTTATGGCTATCTGCATATTTGTATAAATCCTCAGCTGTCATTAATTACTCCTTTGATTTTTTACAAATTTTATAAAGTTGTTTATTTGCTTAATTTCTTCCTCACTAAAATCATCATCCGTTTTTCCAAAAGCGGCAAACAGCGCTTCGCTGCGCGGTGGTTCGTTCATTGCATCTTGGTCTACGGCGTCATAAAATTCTTTTATTTTTCGAGCATCTCCGCTAAAGTGTTCAGTTACTTCAAGATTTGTATTGTTAAGAATATCCTCATCATCAGGGTCGGTTGGGTCATCAATCCTACCTAGCAGATAATCAGTGGAAACGTTCAGAAATTCTGCAATTTCAAAAATATATTTTTTGTACGACTCACTTCTTCCAGCTTTCCACTCTGAAAAATTACCTTTGCTTAAACCCAAATGCTCTGTTAAATCTTTTTGTGAATATCCTTTTTCCTTTAACAGTGCAAATATTTTGGACAAAGTATCCATAATTATACTCCTTATACTGTGAATAATAAATAAAGTTCAAAAATACAGGAATATATTTATTGACGTTCCTGATATTCTGTACTATACTATTGTTTGTAGACAGCAATCTACGAATCGACAATAAGAAAACAGGCTCTTTTAAAGGCGGTTTTCCTCAAAAAGAACGAATTGTATTATATTGTCCTGACAAATAATATAGTACATCTTTTCTGAACTTTTGTCAATCAAAATATACAAAGGAAGTGATTAAAATTTATAGGCTATTAGCTGGTAAGGTTGCTGAGCAACTCAAGGTGCGAAGGTTAACACAAAAAGACTTGGCAAAAATGACAGGATACAGCATTGGTTCAATTCGTTCTTTCATGTGTGGCTTGCGTGAAAGTGAAGCATTAGTCAAGTCAATAGCGCGAGCTTTAGACATTAAGCTGTAACTACATATTAGCACTCGAGGTGTACGTTAAAAGAGATAGGAGGTACCAAATGTTCAAAAAGTTAAAGACAATATTATTTGCAAATGATATCGAGCAAAAATCACTGTGTCAAACGCTTAATAAATCTCAAACTTATCTTTCGACCCGCATGATGGGAAGAAAACCATTTACAATTGAAGATATCTATACCATTTGCGATTTAGTAGAAATCTCATACGCTGAGATACCAGTATACTTTCCAAAAGGTGGAATTACACAGTAAAGGAAGTGAAAATTTGAAACTAGAACTTTTACCGGAGGATGAATCCTCGAAACAGGACAAGCTTATTAAGCTGTTCTCGTACATATTAAGTGGTATTTTATCACTGACCGCAATGATACATACGGGACAATGGATTGTCCCACTAGCAGCAAAAGAACTTGGTTACAGCGGTGCAATTGGTGGAGAGGTTATCGTGATTGCATTTGTAGGGATAGCGGTTTACTGTTTGATAATTTGGCTGACAAAGGAGGATTGATAAAATGAAATATCCCGTAGCGGTAGAAGATTGGGTATCCGGTTGTGAACAGGTTTGTGGCAGTTGCAGTGACGACACTCGTTTGGTGCTTGGTATTATGGTTCAAATGATGAATATCTGTTACGAGCGTGGATTTGAGAGTCAAGAGCCAGCGCCTCGGGACCAAATAATCACGCAAGTTTTTGGAATTGCAATAGGAAGCGAGCTTGAAGATAATGTGAAAAGGATATTTGATGCCCAGGTTAAATTAATGGAATTAGCTTATCTGCAAGGTCAAATAGACGCAGACAAAGCAAAAACTCCTGTGATGGCGGCAACCATACACAAGAGCACTTAAAAAATATCTACTTATATCATAAGACAATTATATTTAAAAGTCAATAGGAGGTTACTGTAATGAAAAATACAGGAATAGTAAGGCATATAGACTGCCTTGGTAGAGTGGTCATCCCTAAAGAAATTAGAAGTACCTTTGGAATCGCAGAGGGTGACCCAATTGAGATTTATGTTGACGAGGATTGTATCATCTTTCGTAAGTACCAGACTTCATGCACTTTGTGTGGCGAAAACAACACCCGGTTATTGATACCATTCAAGGATAAGTTAATCTGCAAAAACTGTATTAACTTAACTAGCTTAATCAAGGACAAAGCAAATGCTTAGCGCATATAGCTGTCATGATGAGGGGATGTGCGATTGTATTTGCCCCAATTATGACTGTGTTTATCATAAAATACATAATAAAGAAAAGGACGGTAATCAACAATGGAATTCACAATCAACGTTAAAGGACTAGACAAGCTCGCAGAGTCAATTGCCTTACTAGCACAGGCTCTTTTAACTGCGCCTGTACCCATTTCGGTACAATCTCCTGTTATTGCACAACCGGGACTACCTGTACAAGCAGCAGTGGCGCAGCCACAATATCAACCACCGGTTCAACAACCTGTGGCACCTGTTCAAGCACAATATCAATCATCAGTGCAAATGCAACCACAGCAAGCGCCAATTGCTCCTCCAGTACAGCAAACTGCTCCAGTTCCAATGCAGTCACCAAGTGTAATTCCTACAAGCCACGTGGCACAGTGCTACACACAAGACCAAATTGCAAGGGCGATGGCAGGATTACAGGATGCGGGCAAAAGGGAAGCACTCCTAGCAATTCTAGCCTCATTTGGTGTGGCAAGCTTAATGCAGATATCACCAGATAATTACCCTCAGATTGCAACCAAGCTAAGAGAAGCAGGGGCGCAAATATGATAAGTGCAGAAAGAGAGCACGCACTACTTTCAGCATCCTCATCGCATCGTTGGTTAGCCTGTACTCCCTCCGTTCGGCTTGAGGAACAGTTCGAGGAAAAGCCAAGCGAGTTTGCTGAAGAGGGAACACTAGCGCACTCAATATGTGAGCTGAAGCTTAGAAAGAAATTCCTAGAGCCAATGGGACCCTCGACTTTCACACGCAGGATGAACAAACTCAAGGCACAAGAACTCTATCAAGAGGAAATGCAGGGCTACACCGACAAGTACATTGACTACATATCAGAGATTGTTTATGGGTTACCCTCACCGCCTACCGTTGCAATTGAAAAAAAGGTGGATTATAGCGAGTATGCACCGGAGGGTTTTGGAACTTCGGACTGCAGTATCGTCTATGGAAATACTCTGCACATTATCGACTTCAAATATGGCAAAGGCATTCCAGTATCAGCTGAGGACAATCCCCAAATGAAACTCTATGCACTGGGTGCACTCAAAGACTACGCTATGATTTATGGAATAGAAACTGTCCATATCACTATCGTGCAACCTAGGCTTGACAGTATAAGCTTAAGTATATTTGAATTAGTTTTAGCTAATAATGTTTTATCAAATTTTCTTAGCATCCTACTAATGATATCAATGTATCTATTTTACACATTTGCATACAATTTTTATCTGAAAAAACAAAATGAACAGTAAATTTATTTTTGAACTTTATAAGAATTTTTACATGTTGATTTTTTAAAGTTGAGGATGTTTTACGTTTATTGCATAGTGTATTTTTGGATGAAATGGTAAGTAGTGTAGCTTACTCACATAAGTAAAAATGAATACCGAAACAACAATTAACACCAACTCGTATATTGAGTTGGTGTTAATTGTTAATATTTTGTAAACAAAATAAATACCACTTGCAAAACGTATTGCAAAATGGTATATTGGTTAGTGGATAACTGCACCCAAAAGCAGGTTAATACTTTTCCAATTCCCGTTGGTTAAGTTGCCCACTCATTGAGATATATTAAATTGTACTTATCGAATTTCTATGAGCCTATCTTATCATATTAAGTAGCTAAATTTGTTAACTAATTGTAAATTTTTAAGAATTAGTGCAAAATAGAGCAAAAGGTATTGACAAGGTATGGTATAAGTATAAGTTTAATATATCAACTCAAATAATTCACTGCGGAAAGTTGAAAGAGGTATAGCAGTTGAAAAAAGAAAAGATTAAGTATTTAGAAAACATCATTTGCGGAATACATACACTAGCAATTGCAACAGACGAAGTTATATGTTGTCAAAGTGAAAAAGCTATGGAGTGTATTAAGGAAGATAAAAGTAAGATAAACCAAGCAACAGGCGAAATAATATATAAGGCAATTATCAATCCCAATAAGTGAAATGGTTGGATTTTATCATATGAACAGTTTGTAATAGTTTTAGATGAAATAATGCAAGAGGTAGGTATTAACTCGTATCGCATCGCAAGATTTGATTTAGCTAATGATAGCCTAGAGAATTCATATATGGAATTACATAAGCTTAATAAGTGTATTTGCTTATTAGTTGCATTGGCAAATAGAATGACTAACAGATACGAAAGCACAGACCCATTAACTTTTGAACATTTGACTACTCGTGTACAAAATGATTACTATGAATGTGAAAACTATAATAAGGGCATTGAATCACTTCACACTAGCCCAGTTTATAACAGGTTGGAGATTAGAACAAAAGCATTGATAAAGAAGTCAAAAGGTGTTGAGGATATAAGCTAAAAGAGGGGTCAGAGCAGAGCATTAACCAAGCAATTGAAGACATCTGTATCAGTTTGGGAGCAGAGGATTATCTGAGCCTACCACCACGCATTGACGATATCCGCTACGTCAAACTTGATGCTAAGGCACAAAAGCAGTACGAGCAGATGGAGCGTGATATGTTGCTGACCATTGATGAAAGTACCATTGATGCCGGAACTGCTGCAGTATTGAGCAACAAACTTTTGCAACTTTGCAACGGTGCAATGTATGACGAAAATGGTGCAACGGTTGAAATTCACGACTGCAAGCTTGAAGCATTCACCGAGCTTGTGGAGGCACTAAACGGCAAGACTGCCTTAGTGTTTTATAACTTCAAGCACGATTTAGTACGGATAAAAAGAGAACTCTCCAAAATGCATTTACGCATCGGAGAGCTGAAAACCCCTGAAGACATTTCAAACTGGAATGAGGGCAAAGTTGATATTCTACTAGCACATCCAGCCTCTGCTGCATACGGTTTGAATCTGCAAGACGGCGGTAGTCATATTATCTGGTACGGGTTGAACTGGAGCCTAGAGTTATACCAACAGGCTAACGCAAGACTTCATCGTCAAGGGCAAAAGGACAAGGTTTTCATTCATCATCTTGTAACAGAGGGTTGTATGGACCAGACGGTTATGGAGGCATTAGAGGGCAAATGTGAAACCCAAGACACACTGCTGAATGCCTTGAAAGCTAAGATTAAGAAAATTAAACAGGAGAGTTAAGTCTTTTTGATAAAGCGTTTACCGCATTTAGGACAAGTAACCTCTATCTTTCCTTTTCCTTTAGGAACACGAAGTTTTTGACTGCATGAAGAACATTTGTAATAACAATAGTATTTTCTGTTTGAAAATTGTTGCCATTGATTTTTAAACCACTGAATGATAGGTGTTCTGAACGCTACATAGGTCCTGTTTTCAGCTGACCTTTTTGCAATATTACGAGAACAAATTCTATAAATCGCTATAAGGAAAAGTAACATACCAATCCAATAAATAACGTGGGTTCTAAATAGGGAATCTAATAGCATTAGGAAAAAACCAAATAAATTTAAGTCACGAGACAGGATATCAAAACCATTTCTTCCGTACATAAAGACCTGAACATGATTTCGTATTTTTGTCAAAAAATCCACAGTAACACTCTCCTATTTTTTATGTTAATTATAAGAATACAAAAAATTTGTTAACTATTAACATATACTATACCGTTTAAATGCGGGCATACAAGCAACTGGCTTACTATCTACTAACGTCACAGCAAAGGCTATTTGTGGTGGTCTTAGAGGTAATGATATCAATGTCACCGTAACCGCAAGTGGTAGCAATTTTGTTGTTAAAACGTTTTTAGATACTGTTGAAGTTGACACACAAATAGTAAC
>JBAQWI010000123.1:0-1874 GCA_049298835.1 Oscillospiraceae bacterium | reverse complement strand
CATTTCTAGCGATCAGCATAAGCAACCGCCCTTTCTTTGTCTTTCCCATAATATCCGCGACTGGACAAGAAAAAATCCGACCCTTTTCGGGGTCGGAGCAGATTATTTATTAAAAGTAGTGTCTGGCTGATTCCAATGCATTGTCCTGTATGATCAGCTTGCCGTATTCGCCCAATATCTCAACAGCGATATCAGATTCCTCCGCAAATTCCAAGGCCTTCAAAATTTCATTGTCGATATTCGTTTCCGTCATCTCATCTATGAAGTAGACAACCGTCAAATAATATTGATTATCATAATAGTAAAGCGAAGATACGCCGCTCTCCAAAAACATTCGTTTCGCTAGCTCCAAGAACTCATCAAAACACTGGAATTTAAATACGACTTCCAACGGTGCCATATCATCTTCTTCAGATTCCGCATCCGTTTTATCACGTGCGTTGAAACTCTTTGTCTGTTTTTTGATGTAATCCACTACATGCTCCAATTGATTGGAGCCATTCGCCATGTCGAAGTCGTCTTCATTATTCATCCCTTTACTGATGAATAACTCTAACCCATTCCCATTAGGCAGCACTTGGAAAGTAATTGCATCTGATTCATGAAATTGATTATCAACATCGACTTCCTCGAGGATGCTGTAGAAAAAGCTCTCGATTTGCTTTTGATTTCCTAATAAATCCAGAAAGGTGATGCCTCTTTCCTCTAAATCAGAATTCTCAATCAAAACGCGAATTGTGTTTTCGTTGATGTTTTCCATTTCCATCATGCTTCACCCCACTTTTCTTTCCCTATTTTTCTTATACCCATTGTAAATCAAATCGCAAAAATGTAAAGACAAAAGCACAAAATCTTTCAACTTCTCATTTGTTTTCTCATCTGAGCGTTGCTTTCCTGTCAAAATGCTAAAGTTTAGTGGTCAAAAAAGACAAGTACAGCCGTTTGTCCGGTGCACTTGTCTGCCATATGCTGTTTAATTGCTGTTGACTAGAAGTTTGCCAATCTTTGCGCTTTTTGTAATTCCAACGCGCGGACTTCCCTCGGCAAGAAACGACGGATTTCGTCTTCGTTGTATCCCACTTGCAAACGTTTCTCGTCAAGAATGATCGGACGACGCAACAGGCCGGGATTATCCTCGATCAAAGTGAATAATGTATTTAAAGGTAATTCGTCTAAGTCGATGTTCAGTTCTTGGAATGCTTTGGATCGAGTTGAAATAATTTCCTCAGTGCCTTCTTCAGTCATTTTCAGGATGCTTTTGATTTCAATTTCTGTCAAAGGTTCGGAGAATATATTCCTTTCAGTATAAGGGATGTTATTGTCTTCTAGCCATGCACGTGCCTTACGACATGAGGTACAACTTGGGGAAGTATATAATGTTACCATCTCTGATCTCTCCTTTATTCGTAAGTTTTATTTGTGAACCACTTACAACTATTATTATAAACCAATACAAGCACAATAGCTATCCTTTTTTTAAGGGCTCCGCAAAATTCTGTCACATCTACGACACATTTGCGCTTTTTAATAGTCAGTAAATAGTTTGTGAAAACCTTATTTAACGGTGTTTTCGCCTAACATATCTCAATTCCGAAATTTTACAATTTATAATAAATATCGTTTGATAATTATTTTTTTCCGAATTCAGTCTAAATTTTAAAAACGCTTCCATTCCCTCCACAATCATCCAACTTTGTGCACCAGAATTAAATCGTGAATACAAACCCGATTTGCGTTATAATGAAAAGTGACGTACTTAAACTAGGAGGCTTTCTATGAAAAAGAAAATATTTTCCGGCGTTCAGCCCAGCGGTATCCCGACAATCGGGAACTATATCGGAGCGATGAAACAATTCGTGCAACGTCAAGAAGAG